>NZ_JBQCDF010000110.1:0-53996 GCF_051961495.1 Cytophaga sp.
CCTTCCGTCTCGCTTTATTATCCTCACGTTTATTCTCTAACGGGTTGCAAAGGTAAAACCTTTTTCTTTTAAAACAAACCCTTTTAAAAATTTATTTCAAAATTTAACTCTTAACCTTTCAATCCTATTCCAAAACACCGTTCGCGTTTTATCGGGTTGCAAAGGTGATACTTTTTATCGCATTATCCAAATATCATACGAAAGTTTTTCAATAAAAACGTGCTTTAAACTTCATGAAAGGACTATTTTTAATATTTAACATTTGATAATGTGGCAAATAGCATTCGATATTTTTTTCAAAAAATACTGTGATCTTATAATGATTTGTCTTTATCTGTTTAAAAGTTTATTCATTTGGTTCGGAGAATATGATAACTGCTCTCTTAATATTAATAGTTTAAAAAATTGCATTCGCATTATTATAGAATATTAAGAGTATGCCCATTTGATTTGTAATTTATATACTAAGTCAATCATTCTATATATATCACATAAAACAAAAAAGACTCTCTGTATTCAGAGAGTCTTTTGTACTCAGAGTGGGACTTGAACCCACACGAACTTTAAGGTTCACAGGATTTTAAGTCCTGCGTGTCTACCGATTCCACCATCCGAGCAATCAGGCTTTAAAAAAAGAACCTCTTCTTTAAAGAGGTTCTTTTAATTAAGAGCGAAAGACGAGATTCGAACTCGCGACCCCGACCTTGGCAAGGTCGTGCTCTACCAACTGAGCTACTTTCGCGTTGTGTTAATGTGGATGCAAAGGTAACACTTTGCTTTAATTATGCAAGCGCCGAAATCCACTTTTTTTACTTTTCTTTCTATTTTTTTCAATAAAGTTCGTTTCCAAGATGTTACAGTAATACTTTTTTAAACTTTATTCTTAAAAATATTTATTGCTGCCTACTTAATCATCTGCTTTAATTCATTCAGTTTTAATAAGGCTTCAACAGGCGACATAATATTAACATCTGTTTGCATTAATACTTTCTTAATTGAATCCCACGCAGGATCGGCAGCTTCAAATAAACTCATCTGCATCGTAGACTTCGGCACCTCTCTTAATTTATCTTCATGCTCTTCGCGCACATGTTCTTTTTCAAGATGTCCCATGATCTCATTGGCGCGCAGTACAAGACTCGTAGGCATACCAGCCATCTGCGCGACATGTATACCAAAGCTATGTTCACTACCTCCGGGTTTAAGCGTACGCATGAAGATGACTTTGTTGCCCGCTTCTTTGACAGATACATTAAAGTTTTTAACGCGTTTCAGATCTTCTGTCAATTGATTCAATTCGTGATAATGCGTTGCAAACAATGTCTTCGGCCTGAAGTTCTGATGATTGTGCAGGTACTCAACAATGGCCCATGCAATTGAAATACCATCATAGGTACTTGTGCCACGACCGATCTCATCCATTAATACAAGGCTTCTTCCGCTCAGATTATTTAATATACTGGCTGTTTCATTCATTTCAACCATGAAGGTCGATTCACCTTTTGAAAGATTGTCTGAAGCGCCTACACGTGTAAACACTTTATCGACAGTACCTATCGTAGCTTTTGTTGCAGGTACAAAAGAACCTGCCTGCGCCATTAATACGATCAAAGCTGTTTGTCTGAGTAAGGCTGACTTACCGGCCATGTTAGGACCAGTAATAACCATGATCTGTTGCGTTTCATCATCCAGATAAATATCATTCGGGATATAGCTTTCTCCTAACGGTAACTGCTTCTCAATAACCGGGTGACGGCCAGCTTTGATATCAATCAACGCACTGTCTTCAACAACCGGCTTGCAATAATTGTTGGCAACAGCTGTTTGTGCAAAAGAACAAAGACAATCAATCTGTGCAACGATACGTGCATCCTGCAGGATTGGATTGATGTAGCTTTCCGCTTCCATTACCAGATCCTGAAACATCTTTTGTTCAATAATATTGATCTTATCTTCCGCGCCTAAAATCTTCTCTTCGTAAACTTTAAGTTCTTCTGTTATGTAACGCTCTGCGCCAGTCAATGTCTGTTTACGGATCCAGTCTGCAGGCACTTTATCTTTGTGTGTATTGGTTACTTCCAGGTAGTAACCGAATACTTTATTGTATGAAATTTTTAATGAGCTGATTCCTGTGCGTTCAATTTCTCTTTGCTGAATCTGCAACAAATAATCTTTGCCTGTATATGCAATCGCGCGCAACTCATCCAGCTCAGCATTGCAGCCATCACGGATAATTCTGCCCTGGTTGGTTAAAACCGGTGCATCATCTTTTAAGGTATTTAAAATCCGGCCGATAAGATATTCACAAGGATTGATCTGCTCAGCCAGTTTCAATAACACATGCTGATCCTGTTCCTTCAGAATCTTCTGTATCGGTGTAAGATGTTCCAGCGAACGCTTCAGTTGAACCATTTCCCTGGGGTTTACGCGGCGTGCTGCTACTTTGGAAATCAAGCGCTCCAGATCACCGATTGGCTTAAGTTCATCTACAAGAGCCGTACATAGGTCATTATTCTTTACAAGAAGCTCAACCGTATCCAGACGTTCCTGAATCGGTGTAAGCTCTTTCAATGGAAGTATCAGCCATTTCTTCAACAGACGTGCACCCATTGGCGTTTTCGTATGATCAAGAATTTCAATCAATGGAACACCTTCAACCTGCTGTGCATTTACTAATTCAAGGTTGCGGATGGTAAAACGATCCAGCCAAACGTAACGTTCTTCTTCAATCCTGTTTACGCGGGTGATATGGCCTACTTCTTTATGCTCAGTCTCATTCAGATAATGTAGAATTGCTCCTGCTGAAGTAATGCCTTCTGTCATTTCCTCAATACCAAATCCTTTCAATGAGGTTGTTTGAAAATGACGGGTTAATAAATCATAGGTAAAATCGTACGCGAATATCCAGTCTTCCAGTGTGAAGGTATTATAACGATCACCGAAGTATTCATTGAATAATTCTTTTTTATTTTTACAAAACAACACCTCTGAAGGTGAAAAGCTTTGTAATAACTTATCGATATAATGCCTGTCGCCCTGTGCCGTTAAAAATTCTCCTGTTGAAATATCCAGGAAAGAAATACCCAAAACATCTTTTTGGAAATGAACGGATGCCAGATAGTTGTTCTTGCTTACATCCAGTACATGGTCGTTGAAGGATACGCCCGGCGTTACCAGTTCTGTCACGCCCCGCTTCACAATTCCTTTAACGGATTTAGGGTCTTCTAACTGGTCACAGATGGCAACACGTAAGCCGGAGCGCACCAAACGAGGAAGATAGGTATCTAAAGAATGATGTGGAAACCCAGCCAGTGCTGTTTCGGAAGCCGTACCGTTTCCTCTTTTTGTTAATGTTATGCCTAATACTTTAGCTGCTTTGATCGCATCTTCAGAAAATGTTTCGTAAAAATCGCCGACACGGAACAATAAAAGTGCGCCCGGGTACTTCCCCTTGATTGCATTGTATTGCTTCATTAATGGTGTTTCTGCGGCTTCTTTTGTCTTGCTCAAAACAATATTCGATTTATAATGAAATTATTTAACTGAACCGATGGGGAATTCTCCTGAAGTCTTTAACGACAATACTGAAATTCATTTCAAATGCGTAGATTTGATTCTTGCATTATTAGGAATTAAATGCCCTGGTATTTAAAGTTAAATTTACTCATTGAGTGCTGGATTTGCCAATTGAGTTATTCACACCAAATTCAATACTGATCTGACCTTGAGCCTGATTTTATCATGAAAAAGCTATCCATGGACGAATTAAACCGTATGTCGGTTGAAGCGTTCAAAAAAACCAAAAAGACATCCATTATTATTGTGCTGGACAATGTGCGTAGTCTGCACAATGTCGGGTCTTTTTTCAGAACAGCTGATGCGTTTCAGATTGAAAAAATATTCTTATGCGGAATTACAGGAACTCCGCCGAATAGGGAGATTCATAAAACAGCCTTGGGTGCTACAGAATCCATCGAATGGGAATACACTAAATCAGCGACAGACGTTTTGCCTGCACTAAAAACTCAGGGTTATAAAATCCTTTCCATTGAACAAACCGATAAGAGTATCCTGCTTCATGATTTCCCAATAGATAAAACTGGCAAATTCGTTTTAATATTCGGAAATGAAGTATATGGCGTTACGGAAGATGCTATTCAAATGAGTGAGCACTCTATTGAAATTCCTCAATTCGGCACCAAGCATTCCTTCAATGTTTCTGTTACAGGTGGTATTGTATTATGGGAATTCTTCAGAAGAATTCATTTATAAATTTATTTGAATACGATTTCCTTAGCTGTTATTCCTGCTAAGAAAGGTTTCAATATAATCTCAGCGTTTATACGTGTCTGTTTTTCAATCCCCATTTGTTTCGCAGACTGCAGAATCTGCTTCTCTGCCAGCTGATATGCTTTATCAATAACATTTTTATCTTCTTCAAAAAAGCCGGTTTCGACATCATAAATTTTAGATGACTGATGATCTATTTTAAACGAACAGATTTCTGCTGGTGGCAATGTAATGAGTACCTGCTTTTCTGTAATCTGTATCGCTGACGAATCTACTTTAGTTAAATCAACACAACCGATTGCTTCACCAGAAATAATCAATACTACTTTTGAGTCTTTATCATACCAGGGTTTTATTTCCTTATGTTCAACAATGTCTTTGATATAGAATTTGCATAACTCCAGTTTGCCCAACAGTTCTATTTTTTCCAGGATGACGTTGTTTGTAACTTCAATATTGTCTTCCTCATCACTGCTAAAGACAGCGCGTGAGCTGATATAAATATATAATCCCAGAACACATATTAATATCCAGGGAAGAGCTTTCAATATTATTCTTACCGGCATAATTTTATTGTTTATAACCCGTAGTTAATATACGTTTTATTTTAAGAAATAAATACAAAGTCTTCCCAACAAAAACGACCTGTCCGGGAAGAGCAGGTCGTTTTATATGAAATTTAACGAAATGATTATCTTTTAATCAACGATTGTTATTTTGCTTTTCAGAAATTCCCAGTATTTAGGTTCTTCTTCTTCAAATATTTCTTCGCCTTCGATTAAATATGCTTCATGCAAAACATCTTCCGCTTCCTGCATCTGGTTCAATTCGAAATAACATTGTCCGGCACGTAATAACAGATACGGATTGTCTTCGCTATCTATACAGCTCATGGCATGCTCAAACTGAGCAACTGCTTTTTCGTATTCTTCATCAAAAAAATATACATCTCCGATAGAAGAAATGAGCCATGCTGAAGGTTCATATTCTTCGATAGGCTCCGGAAGCAAGGTTAAGGCTTCCTGGTATTTTGCGATGGCTTCTTCACTTTTGCCTTCTTCAAAAAGTAAATCTGCCTCTTCACAAATAGCGTCAATGCGATCAAGTATAACGTCTGATAATTCTTTCATGATAATTATTCATTAAACTTCTATTATATGAAGTTGATCAATCTAAATATTTAATTTTATTTACTTCGGTTGCCGTTAAGTATCTCCAGGATCCGCGGGGAATATTTTTCTTTGTTAAACCTGCATACATCACACGATCCAGTTTTTGTACCACGTAGCCTAAAGATTCGAAAATACGACGAACAATTCTGTTACGGCCTTCATGAATTTCAATTCCGATTATTTTTTTGTTCGGAGAAATGATCGCAGCCTCATCTACTTTTACCGGACCATCAAACAGGTGAATTTTACCATCAACGATTTTGTCAAAATCTTCTGCCGTGATTGGCTTATCAATTTCTACCTCGTAGATCTTTTTTACTTTGTTGGATGGGTGCGTTAACTTCTGTGCAAGCTCGCCATCGTTAGTGAACAGAAGTAAGCCTGTTGTATTTCTGTCCAGTCTTCCTACCGGGTAGATACGCTCTTTCGTTGCATTTGCAACCAACTGCATTACTGTCTTACGATCGTTTTCATCTTCCATAGTAGTGATGAAATCTTTCGGTTTGTTCAGCAACACATATACTGATTTTTCCGGGTTAAGTACTTTGTTGTTGTACTTAACAGAATCGCCCGGCTTCACTTTATAACCGAGTTCTGTTACAACAACGCCGTTTACTTTTACCGTTCCCTCCAGTATTAGCTGATCAGCTTCACGACGGGAGCAAACACCTGAATTGGAAATATATTTATTCAAACGAATTTCGAAAGAATCGGGTGCACTTACCGGTGCTGCGTTTGGCTTAGGCTTGCTAAGTTTATCCAGTTTATTTTCGTAAGCTTTACGGCCTTTCTTAACCTTATCGTTATCAAACTTAGGTTTTGATTTCTTTGCACTTTTTTCTTCTGAAAAATCATCGTCGAAGTCTGTGTCAAAGTCATCGTCAGAACTGTTTCTTCTGCCTCGTGATTTGTTTTCAAAATCTTTGGTGCCGAATGATCTTCCCGGTCCGGCAGATTTACGCTTGAAATCAGTTGACTCGCTTCTTCCAGATGCTGCACGCTTAACCGGAGCTTTAGCTGCACCTCTTCTGCTGTCAGAATCTTTTTTCGGACCAGCGCTTTTCTTCGCCGCTGAAGAACGGCTTCCAGCGGCGCTTCTTGAATCAAAACCTGTATCCTCACTTGATGGAGACGGACCTCTTTTTATATAAGGGCTTTTGGTATCATCCGAACGTTTGTTGTATGGGACGAACGTTTCTTCTTCGTCGGTATATGATTTTTTAGCGGGTTTACGGCCCGATGGGCCTCTGCCAACTTCTCTCTTCGAAGTTTCAAATTTCTTAGGTCTTGATTGAGTAGTTCTTTTCGAACCATACAAATCCTTCTCTTCTTTAGGGCCTTTTTTAAAGTCACCGCTTCTACCTGCTGAAGATGCAGGTCTTTTTGAAGAAGCTTTTTTATCAAAGCCCGAGCGTGATGAACGTCCTTCTTCATTACGGGATGACGCAGATCTTGCGTCTGCATTTTTTTTCGGGCCACGGCCGGCGGATGAATCCGGTCTGCCTTTAGACGAAGCAGGCCTGCTATTAGCGGGCCTCTTGTTATTATTCGTTCTCTGTTTGCTCATTTTCTGTACTTGTATCTTCCGGCAAATCGTCTCCAGGTTCTTCTTCCGGAATTTCATCCGAAATAGATTCTATCGTTTCTTCGCTGGTAATTTCAGCGATCGCCTGACTTGCCAGGGCGTTGTATTCAGGGTCGTTCACTTCTCCGATTTCATTCACTTCAGAACTGAAATCTTTAGGAGAAGGTAAATCTTTTATATTATTAATTCCGAAGTACTCTAAAAACTTCTGGCTGGTGCCATATAGAATAGGGCGACCAACGCCATCCGATTTTCCTTGAATTTCTACCAATTCCTTCTCAAGAAGCTTCTGCATGGCATAATCGCAGTTCACACCACGAATCTGTTCAATCTGAGCTTTCGTAATTGGTTGTTTATAGGCAACAATCGCCATTGTTTCCAATGCCGAAGTAGATAATCGTTTTTTGGATTTTTGTTTCAGAAAGATACCCAGACTTGATTGATAAGCAGGCTTGGTCATGAATTGATAACCGCCGCCAATCTGCAGGATCTGGAAAGGGTAAATTTCATCGTCATATTTTGACAGCAATCCATCAACGGCATTTAAGATATCGTCCAATGGAATTTCTGCTTCAAACATCTCGGACATACACTGACGGATCTCATCAGGTTTTACCGGATCTGTTGCGCAGAAAATAATGCTCTCAATATGATTTTGCAGGAAATTCATTTTATGGAATTATTTTCTTTGTTCTTTCGCTTCAATAGTATGCTGTGTATGCGGCACAAGTTTCAATCTTTCTTTAGGAATTAATTTGCCTGTCACGATGCAGATACCATAAGTGCCATTCTGAATACGTGCATAGGCATTTTCCAACTGCTGAATAAATTTCTGCTGACGGGCGGCAAAAGCACTGAAACTTTCTTTTTCCAACACATCAGCACCATCTTCAAGCATTTTGATGTTGCCGGTCGTATTGTCAGTACCTTCATCATTTTTGCGATTCAATACCTCTTTTGCAAATTGAAATTGCTTGCGCGCAGTTTCAAGTTTCTCAACGATGATTGTTTCAAATTCTTTCAGTTCTTCTCTTGAATAATGCGTCCTGTCGTCTTTAGGCGCATTCATGGTTCTTTGAAGATATGCAGGCTCTTGTTTCAGCAAGGGCATGTTTTGTGATGTTTTTGGCGCAGCATTCTTTGATGCTTTTTCCTTATCGTCTTTTTTCACTTCTTTCTTTTGGGAGACTGGCTTGGCAACAATTTTTTCAGCTTGGGTGGTAACAGCTTTGGCGGCGAGTTTACTTGCTACTTTTTTTGCAACAACTTTTTTAGCAGGAGCGTTCTTTTTAGCTGGTTGTTTTTTGACTGCCGCTTTTTTCGCCGGGGCCTTTTTGACTGCCGCTTTTTTGGTGGCGGGTTTCTTAGCTACTGCTTTTTTTGCTGCTGCTTTTTTCGTTGCAGCTTTAGCTGGTTTGGCAACTTTTTTTGTAATAGACTTCTTTTTACTCGCACTCATAAAACCCTTAATGTGATTTAATTAACGTGTTACCCAAAAAACCTATACAAAAATAATATAAAAAAGCATAGTTACACGTGTCGTTTATCCACAAAGTGCGATATATTTTCAATACTGTGAAGTACTTATGGCAATTTTCTCCGTGTGTGTATCACCCGCTGGCGACCACCATTCAGCAACAGCAACGTAAATACCATCAGGCAGTGGAGCGCTTGATTGCTGCTGTCCATACCAGTTAAAGGTATTTGAAGTGCCAAGCAGTTGATTTACACATAACTTATCAACCAATTCGCCTGTTATCGTATAGATACTAACAGACGCAAAAGCTCCTTCAACCATCGGGTTCAAATGCAGATGAACGTAATCATTGTTACCATTCAGATTCACTGTTGCATGACATGGATTGCAGTAAAATATATTAGATGAAAGTAGCTCGCTCCCCAATGTCTGGCTGTTCTGATATCCCGGAGTAGCACCAACTGCAGAAGAAGTCCAGTTTGATGCCGTAAAAGCTGCATCGTGCGACCGGATCTTTTCAAGAGAAATTCCTTCATCCTTTCTATTCAAAGGATTTTGAAACCGGTCACCATATTCAATGTAATCCAGTGTATCGGAACTGCTGTTTAAGAAAAACATCTCCCCTCCGTCATCAGAGAACGACAGGAAATTACTTCTTTCCAAACAATTTTCCCTTACTGCAGACATATACTGCTGTATGAGCACAGTTGTGTCTGCGGTCAACGCAACATAACCGTGAGGTGCAATTGCAAGACTTTCCGTGATGGCAAAATGCTGTATTGTCCCTCCCTGCATCGCATTCACATAATGCGTATTTTTCAAATCAATATATGCATCTGTAGTATTGAAAAGCTCCATAAAATCAACGCTTCCCGAAACAGCATTGTATAAAATCTCATTGATGAACACTTCTCCTTTTTCAATTGATTTGGGACGAATAACTTCAACACTTTTCCCAAGGTACACGGGGTAATGCAGACAGGTTTCCATGGAGTCTATCTGGATCGTAAAAGCATCTCCCTCTTCAATATCCGTGTTAAGAAGAAGAGAAATTCCGGTACAAAATTTTGAAGGTATAATTTGTACAGATGCTATTATCTCTCCAGGTTGAAAACCATTGCTCTGCGCCCAAGCCATTACAGGAAGTTCCAATCTGAGCTGTTTTTCGTTCACATACTCAGCTTTGACTGGTATTGAAAAGCTTGCCGGTTTCATAAATTGATTTACACGGCCGGGAGAACCGCCAGTCTGTTCATCAGAAAAACTTAGCTGCTGCGTAAGTATGCACGCAGCAGGTAACTGCACCCGAACGATGCTGTAACCGCCATTTTTCCTGTAATCATCCGGCATATCAGTAAGCGCGTAATGTATATAATCAATCAGCAAAGTGTCATGCGCATACAGAAATAATGAATCTGCGGTATTACTCAGGTTTGGCAGAGAAGGTACTTCAATGCAATTATCATTATCGAATAGCTTACAGCCGTCACTCGCACATACAATCACTGCTGCATCCGGCGCAAGCAAGTACTGCGGCAGCTTTATACCGGCAGACGGATCCGAAAGTGTAAATGCGAATAAATCAACCGGAACTGCTGAAGTATTGAATAGTTCAATCCACTCTATTTCGGGAAGTCCGTAGCTTGGGCTGGGGTCACTCATCCATTCCGTAAAACGGATTTGCCCGGTATAATACGTGGGTTGCTTGATCACTTTAATCATTGAATCCAACAAAGTATCTCCATCAACTGAGCTGAGTGTATGGGCGGAAATAACATAAGTGCCTGGTTGTATATCTTTGGATACTGTTATTTCTATTTGCTTCTCATGCACAAAAACCGTGTATATATCTTCGATCATCATTTCTATCATTGACGCAGGCATTTTAATTTCCTTTGAAAAACTCAGGATTATGCTGCGTTCACCTGAAATGGAATAACCGGTAAGTGCGAATGGTTCATAGATTCTGATATCATCAAAATACATTTTATCTTTCCGTGTGGAAGAATAGATGCAACGAATACCGGAATATGAAAAAGTATATGGAGCTATATGTGCCCCTTCCGCCTCTTTGGTAAAGTTACTGCCAGTGGATTCATCTGTATATAATTTCCAGGAGCCGCTGTTGCTCCTGTTTACACGTACTCGTATGGCAACAGTGCTCGCTCCCATTATGCCAGCACGGCTTTCAAGCACAGTAGTTTTAGCAGAACCATCCTGATAAATCAATTCTATTTTATCGGCTGAACCGGTGGCGCCGCCCATCTTCAGGTAATACGAACGATTCGTTGCAGCAGCGAAATCCTCCTGTTCTGAACACAGATAGAAGCTTGCATAATTCGTAGTCGATGCAGCAAAATCATACCGGAGAAAAAATTCCCACACGCAGTTTTCCTTTCCTGAAAAAGGCCAGGCAACATGTGCATCTTTTGTACCGGATGGTGCATTCAGATGCAACTGCTGATCTGTATCTATTTCAAAATACGTTTTTTGACCAAACCAGTCGACAGGTATTGTTCCCTCGGTAAAAGTGTAGCTTTGTGCATGTAAATATTGCGGGACCACAAAAAATACCCCCAGGATGATAAAAATTAATGCCTTCATAGCCAGATATAAGTAAGGTTAATACTACTTTTTGTGTAGTTTAAAAAACATCGGTTGAATCTTTAAAATTAGGAGAAAAAAAGTGGTAAATTGCGACCGTTTTTAAAAAGTGTTAATTATTTAACTAAAGTAAATAAAATGAAAGTAGCTGTAGTTGGTGCTACCGGTTTGGTAGGAACCCAAATGCTTAACGTTCTTAAAGAACGTAATTTCCCTATAACAGAGCTAATTCCTGTAGCTTCTGAAAGATCAGTTGGTAAAGAGGTTGAATACAATGGTAAAAAGTATAAGGTTGTAACTGCTGAAACAGCTATTTCAATGAAACCTGAAATTGCTGTATTCTCAGCTGGAGGAGGTACTTCATTAGAACTTGCTCCATTATTTGCGGCTGCCGGCACAACCGTGATTGATAACTCTTCTGCGTGGAGAATGGATCCAACTAAAAAATTAGTTGTTCCTGAAGTGAATGCGCATGTTCTTACAAAAACAGATAAGATCATCGCAAACCCTAACTGCTCTACCATCCAGATGGTAGTGGTATTAGAACCATTGCACAAAAAATACAAAATCAAACGTGTAGTTGTTTCAACTTACCAGTCTGTAACCGGAACAGGTAAAAAGGCCGTTGATCAATTGTTTGATGAGCGTAAAGGTGTTATGAACGGAGAGAAAGCATATCCATATCAGATTGACTTGAACCTGTTGCCGCATATCGATGTATTCCAGGATAACGGCTATACAAAAGAAGAGATGAAAATGATCAAGGAAACAAACAAGATCATGGGCGATGACAACATTAAAGTAACTGCTACTACTGTTCGTGTACCAGTGATCGGCGGCCACTCTGAATCTGTAAACATTGAATTTGAAAACGATTTTGATGTTAACGAAGTAAAAGCTTTGTTATCTAAAGCTCCGGGAATTATTTTAAAAGATGATCCGTCTAAATTGGAATACCCAACGCCAATGGATGCACACAATAAAGATGAAGTTTTTGTTGGCCGTATCCGAAGAGATGAGTCTCAACCTAAGACATTAAATCTTTGGATCGTTGCGGATAACCTTCGCAAAGGAGCGGCAACCAACGCAGTTCAAATTGCTGAATATTTAGTTGCTAATAAATTGGTTTAATTTATTCAAGAAGGTGCTCCGTTTGAGCACCTTCTCTTTTTCAACCTTAAGGCTCTTGTTGATTTTTAGAATTGTTTTTCTCTTTTCACTATATTGCACAAAATACTCTTAACATATTCTTATGATTAAATCGATGACTGGTTACGGTTCTCAAACTGCAGAGAACGATAAGATTTCAGTAACAGTAGAAATAAAATCCCTGAACTCTAAATTTTTAGATTTAAACCTTCGTCTTTCAAAAGAGTATTCTGACAGAGAACTGGATATCCGTAATTTACTGAACAATACCATCGAAAGAGGCAAGGTAGGCCTAAGCATTGATGTTCAATCAAAAGGGGGCATTAAGCCAAAAGTTTTTATTAACCGCGAACTAGTGGCTTTGTATTATAAAGATTTGAAAGAAACAGCAGACACCGTTGGTGTTGTTGACTCTTCAGATTTATTTAAGCTGGCTCTCCAGATGCCAAAGGCTATGGAGTCGGAATCTGAAAATGTTGACACTACGGAAGACTGGTTGCTTATCCAGAAAGTATTGAATGACGCAATTACCAAGTGTAACGAATTCAGAAAAGATGAAGGCCGGACATTGTCAATAAAATTCAAGGAATATATACAAACGATTGGAGAGTGTTTAGAGAAAGTAGAAACATTTGATCCACAGCGTATAGAAGCTATTCGTTTAAGAATCCGTCAGCACTTTGATGAATTCAGCAAAACCGAACAGCTTGACAAAAGCAGGTTTGAGCAGGAACTGATCTTTTATATTGAAAAACTTGACATTAGTGAAGAAAAGGTTCGTTTAAGAAGTCACCTGAATTATTTTTTAGAATCGATGGACTTGCCTGAATCAAGTGGGAAAAAGCTTGGTTTTATTGCTCAGGAAATTGGACGTGAAATCAACACAATCGGCTCTAAGGCAAACGATGCAAATATTCAGCGTTATGTTGTACAGATGAAAGAAGAACTGGAAAAAATCAAAGAGCAGACCCTGAATATCTTATAAGGATTTTTCCGGGTCTGAAGATTCCCCGTAAATCACTCCGATAAAAATAGATATAACCCCAATATTCGAATGAAGAATATTGTCTTGTTTCGTAAACTCAAACATGCCTGCAATAGGAAAATGAACCCAGGTAGAAACCACGAAAAAAATCATTATCCATCCTGTAACGATCAGATAACTGCGTACAATCACAAGACTGTTAGATAACAAAGCCATTAATGCCAGCACCCCATAATTCAGCCTGTATAATTTGATTGGTAAATTATTAGCAGACAATGGAATTTTTTCCGGAATAAAATAACTCGCAACACCAATTGCAATCATCACTAGTGCGGATAATAATAAGAACCAATAATTTGGGTTTTTATATTGAGTCATTTCACTTTTTAACTTGAGTTGAATCATTCTGTATCGTAACGGTTAAAATTCCAGATTCACCTCTATTACTCCTCTGCGTAGAAATACAATCTGCAATAAATGAATATTCTAACAACAATTCAACATAATTATTTAATATATTAATTATAACGGCAATGGATTGTGTAAAGTTGTTCCCTTAATCATTCTTTCCTGATACATGTAAGAATGAAGGTGCAATTGGGTAATATTTGGCTAAGTCTAAGTTTTATAGCCTGATATAATTGACTAACGCGGCTATTCTGTTATAAAAAAGTCCTTATTTGAGTAATCAGCAAAATAAAAGTTTGTTTTTTTCAATCCCATGCCTATTTTTGTCTACTCAAAATCAATTACCTGGTAATTGATTTATAAAGAAGAGGGGAGAGAACAGGCTCTTTGAACCTCTAGCAACCTCCGGGAGCAATTCCAGAAAGGTGCTAATTCCTGACCTGAATAAACAGGACATATAAATTAATTACATGATGACACAAACACATTTGCTTGAAGCAGGTCAAGCTATCGTATTATCTCATAGAATTACACGTGTATTGGCAGATTTTCTTCCATGCGTTGAACTTTTAATTATTCAACACTAGATGGAGTATCACATTTATACGCATAAGTCTCCTGTTGTATTAGAATCAGGAGCGATACTACCCGAAGTAAGAATACAATATTCCACTTTGGGTGCGCGCAAAGAGGATGACTCTAATGTGATCTGGATATGCCATGCACTAACCGCAAATTCTGATGTTGAATCCTGGTGGCCAGGTCTTGTTGGGCCTGATTACTTATATAACCCGGAAGAGCATTTTGTTATCTGTGCCAATATTCTTTCTTCCTGTTACGGCACTACCGGACCAACCGAAACGAATCCTGAAACCAATACTCCTTACTTTCTTTCCTTTCCTGTGGTTACCATACGCGACATGGTACTCGTTCATGAGATATTAAGAGAGCATCTGCAGATTAAGAAAATACATACATTGGTAGGAGGTTCTTTGGGCGGTCAACAGGCCATGGAATGGGCTATCCAGAAGCCTTCGCTTTTTAGTCACCTGATCCTGTTGTCAACCAACGCATTTCATTCCCCATGGGGCATTGCCTTTAACGAATCGCAGCGTATGGCCATTGACATGGACCCAACCTGGAGAAACCAATCGTTAGATGCCGGCCGTGAAGGATTAAAAACAGCGCGTGCCATTGCCATGCTTTCATACAGAAGTTACGAAACCTACGAACAGACACAGCGTGAAGAAGACTCCAGCAAAACGGACGATTATAAAGCAATCACTTATCAGCATTATCAGGGAGACAAGCTTGTAAAAAGATTCAACTGTCATTCATACTGGTATTTATCCAAGGCTATGGACAGCCATCATGTTGGCCGGAACCGAAAAAGTGTAGCTGATGCATTGGGCCAGATTTCTGCCAAAACCCTTGTAGTAGGTATTTCTTCTGATATTTTATTTCCGGTTATTGAACAGGAATTTCTGGCAAGCCAAATACCAGGTGCCAGTTATATCTGTATAGATTCATTATATGGTCACGATGGCTTCTTAACTGAAATAGAAAAGCTCGATGTGGTAATCAGGGAATTTTACAAATAACCCTGTCCTCAGGTACAATTAAACTTTATTTATTAGCATAAAAGCACGATTTTTTACTAAATTTCGTTTGTCATTACGTATTAAACAGACTTTATATTTCTTTCAAGATCTTATTTAACATCAACTAAAATTCTAGTATGAAAAAATTCCTGAAGATCTCTGGTATATCCATAGGTGTCTTATTATTGGCAATGCTCATCCTGCCATTTCTTTTCAAAGACAAAATCAAAGGTATTATTGATGATCAAATCAAAAAAAATATAAACGGCCAGGTTTGGTATAATGCCGAATCATTCAGCCTGTCACTTTTCAGTCACTTCCCAAACCTAACCGTATCTATCAATGACATTGGTTTAATGTCTAACGCATATGCATTCAAAGGCGACACATTATTCGCTGCAAAGGAATTCAGTCTTACGATTGATGTTATGAGTGTAATTTCGGGAGACCAGATCAAAGTAAAAGGGGTTTTCCTGGATCAACCTAAGGTTGTTACTATCTATGACAAAAGCGGCGCATTCAGCTGGGATATAACTTATCCGGATACAACTACAAAAGCTCCTGAAGCACCGGAAGAGCCTAGTACAATGAAAATCAGCATTGAGAAATGGGAAATCAAAGACGGCACCATCATCTATGACGACCAAACCATGCCGATGTATGCTGAATTAAAACATTTTGACCATAAAGGCAGCGGCGATATCAATGCCGATATCTATGATTTAAAAACCTACACCAAATCAACAAATGTATTGGTTGAATATGATGGAACAACTTACCTCAATGGCCAGACAGTTGTAGCTGATGCGACCATGAACATTGACCTTGGAAAATCTATTTACAAATTCCTTGAAAACGAATTTGCTGTCAACGATTTCAAATTAGGATTTGATGGCGCGATTGAAATGCCAGCGGATGATATCAAAATGGATATTACTTATAAAGCAAAAGAAACTAATTTCAAGAATCTGCTTTCACTTGTTCCTGCTGTATATAACAAGGATTTCGAAACTGTTAAAACAGACGGTACTATTGGCTTTGACGGATATGTTAAGGGTATCTACAATGAAACAACGATGCCGGGCTTTGGCTTGAACATGTTGATCAAAGATGGTTTCTTCCAATACCCTGATCTTCCTGAAGCGGTTAAAAATATCAATATGGATCTGCATGTTGACGACAAAGACGGCATCATGGACCACACCATCGTGGACCTGAAAAAATTCCATATGGAAATGGGTCAGAACCCTGTAGACGCCAGAGTATTAATGAACGGCATGAATCCATATGACATCGATGCCAACATACTTGCAAAAGTTAAACTGGATGATGTTTCCAAGTTTTACCCAATTGAAGGAACTACATTGAAAGGTTTATTCGGCATGGATGTGAAAGCAAAAGGTAAATACAGTGATAGCCTTAAACTAATGCCGATGGTTACTGCTAAAATGGATTTAACCAACGGTTATGTAAAATCTTCTGAATTCCCTAAGCCAATTGAAAACATCAACGTTTCTGCTGTGGCAGCAAGTGATGGTGATATGAAAACATCAACATTCCTGTTGGATTACTTCAAATTGCTTTTAGACGGCGAACCTTTCGAAATGAAAGCTTTTGTTAAAAACTTTGATGACCCGAATTATGAGGCTTCGCTTAAAGGTATCATTGATTTAGCAAAGATGACGAAAATTTATCCGATCGAAGGTACTACGCTTACAGGTCGTATGGTTGCAGATATGACTACAAAAGGTATTTTATCTGAAGTGCAGGCTGGCAACTATTTAAATACGCAGACAAGCGGTAGCCTTGAAATCTCTGACCTTGTTTACAAAAGCACTGATCTACCTCAGGGTTATACAATGAAATCAGGCTTGTTAACACTTACTCCTGATCGTTTCAACATTGCTTCCATGAAAGGTTTGTTAGGCAAAAGCGATTATGATATCACTGGTTATATGTCAAATTACATGGGCTATATGTTTGGCGGCAAGGATTCAACCATTCATGGTGTTATGACCATGGCATCCAGGAAATTTGATGTAAATGAATGGATGACTGATGATCCTGCTCCGGCTACAGCTGCGCCTGCAGAAGAAGTTCCGATGGAAGTTGTTGAGGTTCCTAAGAATATTGACTTCACCTTCAATGCTGCGATGGACCAGGTGTTGTACAGCAACATGGATATGACAAACATGAAAGGCGCAATCATTGTTAAAGATGGCATTGTTAAAATGAATAACCTGAACTTCAACTCTGTTGGCGGCACGTTCCTGATGGGTGGAGAATACAATACACAGGATATCACCAAACCATCATTCAAGATGGATATGAACATGAAAGATGTTGAAGCAAAAGAAGCTTATAAGACATTCAACACCGTTAAGAAAATGGCTCCGATAGCACACTATGTTGAAGGAAAAATCAACATGGCTATTATTATGGATGGTTTGCTGGATAAAGAAATGATGCCGGTATATTCTACACTTAACGGTAAGGGTTCTTTAAGCTCAGGCTCTGTGAAAATTCTTAGCAACCCCGTTCTTGGCTCAATTGCAAGTCTTACTAAAATGAAGAACATGGATCCGATGGAGATTAAGGATCTGAAAATTAATTATACGATCCAGAACGGCGCTTTAATCGTTGCTCCATTCAACATTGCAACCGGTGAATCGAAGCTTGCGGTAACAAAAGGTGAGAATCATTTAGATGGCAGCGTTGATTATGACATGCAGCTGAATACACCTTCAGGTGCACTTGGTGCTGAAGCGAACAAAGCACTAAGCGGCCTTGTAGGAAGCAGCGCGGTTACTATGCCTAAAAACATCATCATTGACCTGAATGTTAAGGGCCCTTATGATAAAACAAAAGTATCTATTGTAAAAACCAACTTTGGTGAAGTTGATAAAACTGCCATGAAAGACGCTGCTATATCTGAAATCAAAAACAGCGAACAGGCAAAACAAGTACAGGCTGAAGTTGACAAGGCAAAAGCCCAGGCTGAAGAAGAAGCAGCAAAACAAAAAGCTGCTGCGGAGGCAGAGTTGAAAAAACAACAGGATGCGGCAGAAGCAGAACTTAAAAAACAGCAGGACGCAGCAAATGCCGAAATGGCAAAACAGAAGCAGATTCTTGAACAAAAGAAAAAAGCTTCTGAAGATTCTGCCAAGAAAGCGGCATCAGACGCTCTGAAGAAAGGTTTGAAATTCTAAAATTTGAAACTGTATTGAATGCAAAAAGGCGGCTTGGCTGCCTTTTTGCATTCAATAACCAGTTACTTCCATTAAATAATTGGTATAAAAATTGAAATAACTTTTACATTATTAACTATTCCCTATTTGAAATGAGTATGTATAAACTGTCTTTATTGTCGTTATTGCTTATTTTAAGTTCTATTTCAGCCTCTTGGGGCGCTTCCGGAAATCCTCCGGCGTACGATATAAAAGTTCATATTAAAGGAATCAAACAAGCCGATACTGTCTACCTTGCCCGTTATTATGCCGATAAACGATATTACCAGGATACCGCTTTAGCAGATGCGAAAGGCATGGTTTCGTTCAGCGATACCACTCAATTAAAAGAAGGCATGTACTTTTTACTCCTGCCAGGTCAAAAAATATTTGATTTTATTTTAAGCCCAAAAAGCTTTTCCATGAGCCTGAATATGGCCGACGATAATCTTGTAAAGGGCGCTTCATTTAAAAACTCTCCAGACAATACAGCCTTTTATGATTACCAGAAATTTTTCATACGCCAGAAAGAAAAAGCTGATTCATTAAATGCATTAATGAAAAGCGCTTCTGAAAAGCAAAAAGAATCCATTACCAGCCAGTTACTTGCGATCGACTCAACTATGCTGAATTATATTCAGACCTTTTTGAAGAACAATCCAAAAAGCTTATTCACTTCTATATTAAACACAACCAAAGATATTGATGTGCCGCCGGCTCCCAAGCGTTCAGACGGGTCCATTGATTCTACGTGGCAGTACCATTATTACAAGAAACATTATTTCGACAATGTAAACTTTAATGATGACCGCTTGATCCGTACGCCGGTACTGGTAAGTAAAGTAGATAACTATTTTAAAAACCTGGTTGTTCAGCGTCCTGATTCAATCATAAAAGAGATTGATATGATACTGGCAAAATGTGCCAATGCAAAAGATCTGTTTGAATACTTTGTGCGTGATTACACTTACAAATACGAGACTTCTCAGGTAAT
Organism: Cytophaga sp.; assembly: GCF_051961495.1. Taxonomy (NCBI): domain Bacteria; kingdom Pseudomonadati; phylum Bacteroidota; class Cytophagia; order Cytophagales; family Cytophagaceae; genus Cytophaga; species Cytophaga sp. Next base: position 19,493 of record NZ_JBQCDF010000110.1, read on the forward strand.
GGGCATGGATGCTGTATTTGTACACCTTGGCAAAGAATATTATCTGAAGGGCAAATGTTTCTGGGCAAGCCCAGAAACGGTTAAAAAAATAAAAGAGCGTGTTGAAATTCTGGACCCGTTGCTATTAGGCAAAAAAGCTCCGAACTTATACATGACCGATACAACAGGCACATACAGATATCTGTACGATGTAAAAGCAAAATATACCATTCTGTTCTTCTGGGACTCTCAGTGCGGCCACTGCCAGCAGGAAACACCGAAGCTCTATGAATGGTGGTTAAAAAACCGTTCAAAAGGCATTCAGGTATATGCCGCAAATATTGAGCGCAAAGATGAAGAATGGTTGAAATTCATTCGTGCAAAAAATATCCGCGAATGGTTGAATGTACGTGATTCCAAAACACATACCGACTTCAAAATCACATACGACATCTATGCAACTCCTGTGTTATATGTACTGGACCAGAATAAGATCATTATTGCAAAACGCATTGGATATGAAAACATTGATGACTTCATTGTTCAATACGAAAAAAGTTTAAAAACAAAATAATGGCTTTAGCATTTAAAGAATGGGCCTGTATTGTAGATGCGCTCGGCAAAGGACGCCAGAGCATTATACTGCGCAAGGGCGGTATTCATGAAGAAGGCTCCGGTGATTTTGAATTGAAAGGAAAACAGTTTATCCTGTTCCCTACGCTGTTTCATCAGGCCGATGAAATGATCAAGCCCGATTGGCGGCCATTCTTGAGTGACACAAGATTTCATACGATACCTGACAAGGTGGATATTAAATACTACGTGCAGGTCGCCGATGTACAGGTGCTCACGGATTGGGAAACAGTAAAGAAACTTCAACCCTTTCACGCCTGGAAAGAAGAAATAATTAAAGAACGCTTTGAGCGCTGGGGTAACAGCATTCATCTGTTAATTGTGCAGGTATTTGAATTTGGCGCATCTTTCCAGCTTGATTTGCTACCCGAATACGGTGGCTGTAAATCTTGGGTAGAGATCAACAAACCCATTGATTTTATAGGCAGGCCGATTGTGAATAAGAGTATTATCTAAAAAAGCAGGGGGGCGCCCTGCTTTTGTTATTACAGGCTTCCGGCCTGACCTTCTCTCTAACTATACGTCATCAAAAAAATCATTAAAGGCTTATTATATCTATGGTATCTGAACAACCGAATAACCCATTGCATGGTAAAACGCTTGAAATGATTTTGAATGAACTTGTAGACGAGTACGGCTGGGAAGAATTGGGTGAGATTATTAATATCAATTGTTTCAATATTAATCCAAGCATCAAATCAAGTCTTGCTTTTTTGCGCAAAACTCCTTGGGCAAGAAAAAAGGTAGAAGATTTATATCTGAGAATGGTCAAATAAAAAAACAAAAAGAGGGATTTGAAATATATTCAAATCCCTCTTTTTGTTTTTTTATTTTGTTTGTTTATGCCTTCAGTTCTTCAACTGCCAGCCAGGCCATCAAGCCTGTGCCTGTCTGCAAGGCTTTCTCGTCAATATCGAATGTTGGTGTATGTACACCAGACGTTATACCACGTTCTTCGTTACGGATTCCTAAACGGTAAAAACAAGCGTCAATTTCCTGCGAGTAATATGCGAAATCTTCTGCTGCCATCCACAAATCCAGATCAACTACATTCTCTTCACCTAGAAATTCTACTGCTGCTGTTTTCATGCGTTTCGCCAACGCAGGAGCATTCTGTAAAAACGGGTAACCATCTTTAATATCAATCTCACATGTTGCGCCCATGGACTCTGCAATGCCTTCCGCCATCTTTCTGATACGCTTCTTTGCTTCTGCGCGCCACTCCTCGTTCAAGGTTCTAAAAGTGCCTTCAATATTCACTTCATCAGGAATTACATTGGTTGCACCCATGCCCGTAATTTTACCAAAAGATAAAACTGCCGGAATCCGCGGATCGCAATTTCTGCTGATCACCTGCTGCAAAGCAACAATGATGTGTGATGCAATCAGGATAGGATCAACATTTTTATCAGGCATGGCTGCGTGGCCACCTTTACCTTTAACAGTAATGTATATCTCATCGGCACTGGCCATGTACATGCCTTCTCTAAAGCCTACCTTACCGGCAGGAATCAAAGCCATTACGTGTTGGCCAATGATATTCGCTGGAGCTGGATTTTGAAGAACGCCTTCTTTGATCATTAAAGAAGCTCCGCCCGGAAATTTTTCTTCACCGGGCTGAAAAATTAATTTGATTGTCCCTTCAAACTGGTCGGTGATCTGACTTAATATTTTTGCTGTACCCAGTAAGGAAGATGTATGCACATCGTGTCCGCAGGCATGCATAACACCGATGTTTGTAGACTTATAAGGAACATCGTTTTTTTCTTCGATCGGAAGCGCATCCATATCTGCTCGCAACGCTACAACTTTTGAAGCAGGATTCTTTCCTTCGATCAACGCAACAACGCCTGTGCCGGCAATACCTACTTCATGCTTAACGCCAAAAGATGTCAGCAGATCCGAAACGTATTTACAAGTATTGTATTCTTCAAACGACAATTCCGGATTTGCATGAATATATCTTCTATATCCGATAACCTCTTCTGAAATACTCGCAGCTAATTGCTGTATACGTTGTTTAACTTCCATTTTAACGAATCAAATTTATCTGATCGGGTACAATCATCGAATTCGGAAAATGCACCTTTAAATCGCTTAATATATAACTGGCTTCTACCCTATCTGTAAAATCGCCAACCTTTACACGGAAACTAGGTTGCTTGTATTGAGTATATACATTCATGTCCGAATCAACTGCATATACCTGTTTGCGTATGTTTAATGCTTCCTCACTGCTTGAACCTGTGTAGATCAGAATACGGTATCCCTGCACAACATTATTCTTATTAATTACTGCAAGCGAATCTGATCTGAGTTTAGCCTTTTTAGAAAGATCATTTGGAAACGTCGTTGCTACCGGATTTTTAACTGTCTGTTTTGCACTGATCGTATCCGGATTGGTAAAAGTCGGACGAGCGGCACTCAAATCTTCATAATAAGGCTCCACATTTCCTTTGTGTTTTTGCGACATCGCTGCACAAGAGCTCAACGCAATTATACAAACCACAGAAATGAAGTTGAGTGAATTTTTCATAACAGCATTCATTTTATACCGGATCTTAAACGTACCACTATTCTTCTATCAGTACGCATTTGTTATTTAACAAATCGTCTTCAACAGCTTTGTATTTTATATCACGCTTAACGCTTCCGTCCATATATTGAACAGAAACTTTATCGTTTCTATTAGCTATTTTCTGAGAACGTACCGGTTCAGCTTTCGGCGGCGCCGGAGCTTCCGCCTGCGGCTGTTGTGCACCGCTGCCGCCACCAAATGCAGATCCTGCTTCGTCTTTCGTTTCTTTATATTTTGGCTGCTGCTGTACAGGTTGCTGTCTCATCTCTCTTACAGGAATATTATTCTGATCCTGTTTTAGAATGTCTGCTTTGAACAAGAACGAAACGATATCTGCATTTACTGTATAAACAAATTTCTTGAACAGCTCAAAGCCTTCAAACTTATAGATCAACAATGGATCTTTTTGTTCATAAGCTGCATTCTGTACAGACTGTTTCAGTTCATCCATTTCACGCAAATGATCTTTCCAGTGTAAATCAATTACAGAAAGTGTGATATAGCGTTCTATCGATTGTTCCAGTGTCTGCGAATCCTGCTGCGCAAGCTCTTTCAGCGGAGCAATGATGTTAATATTTCTTTTGCCATCCGTAAATGGAATCACAATATTTTCAATGCTGTCGCCACGGCTCGTAATCAACTCCGTGAACGTTGGCATTGTTTTTTCTTTGATAAGCTTAATTTTCTGTTCGTAGTGAGTCAGTACTTCATCGTACAAGGCTTTAACAAGCACATTTCCTGCAGACTGATTAAATGCTTCTTTCGTAATATCCGGAATAACGCCGAACATACTTATCGCACGCATTTTGAAATTGTCGTAATCTTTCGTCGCTTGCGACCCTAAAACTATATCTTCACACAGATCGAAGATCATGTTTAATATATCCAGCTTTAAACGTTCGCCATACAATGCATTTTTACGACGTTTGTAAATCACTACACGTTGAGAGTTCATTACGTTATCGTATTCAAGCAAACGCTTACGTTGCCCGAAGTTGTTCTCTTCAACTTTTTTCTGTGCACGTTCAATGGAATTTGAGATCATAGAATGCTGAATCACTTCACCTTCTTTATATCCCATGCGATCCATGAATTTCGCAATACGATCAGAACCAAACAAACGCATCAGATTGTCTTCCAGACTGACAAAGAACTGAGAAGAACCCGGATCGCCCTGACGACCGGCACGACCGCGCAGCTGTCTGTCCACACGTCTTGATTCGTGACGTTCTGTACCGATGATCGCTAGACCGCCGGAAGCTTTTGACTCTGCGGTTAATTTAATATCGGTACCACGACCCGCCATGTTGGTAGCAATCGTAACAGTACCCGGTTTACCTGCTTCTGCAACGATATCTGCTTCTTTCGCATGCAGCTTCGCATTCAATACCTGATGCTTGATGTTACGCATCTTCAGCATACGGCTCAACAACTCTGAAATATCTACAGAGGTTGTACCCACCAATACCGGACGGCCTTTTTGAGTAAGCTCAACAATTTCTTCCGCTACTGCATTATATTTTTCACGTGTTGTCTTGTATACTTTATCCTGCTCATCCTGACGTGCAATGGGACGGTTTGTAGGCACCACTACTACATCCAGGTTATAGATCTGCTGGAATTCTGCTTCTTCTGTTTCGGCAGTACCTGTCATACCAGACAGTTTGTGATACATACGGAAGTAATTCTGCAAAGTGATTGTTGCATATGTCTGTGTAGCTTCTTCCACACGTACGTTTTCTTTCGCTTCAAGCGCCTGGTGCAAGCCGTCAGAGTAACGACGTCCATCCATGATACGACCTGTCTGCTCATCAACAATCTTCACCTTGCCGTCCATGATCACATAGTCGGTATCTTTTTCAAACAAGGTGTATGCTTTTAATAACTGCTGTAGTGTATGAATACGTTCCTGTTTGATGGAATACTCGCTCAACAGTTTTTCGGTCTGCTCCATCCGTTCCTGGTCAGAGATCGATTTGTCTTTTTCGATCTTAGCCAATTCAGAACCTATATCAGGAAGCACGAACAGGTTTGCATCTTCCTGTTCACCGGTAATGAAGTCAACACCTTTCTCAGTAAAATCAACCTGATTGTGTTTTTCATCAATAACAAAATACAACGGAGCATCCGCTTCCGGCATGCGTTTATTGTTTTCTGCCATGTATTCGTTTTCAGCTTTCTGTAAAATTGCTTTTACACCTGTTTCGCTCAGTTGCTTAATCAACGGTTTATAGCCAGGGTAGCCTCTGTATGCTCTTAACAATTCCAGTCCGGCTTCTTTTTCTTTACCGGCTGCAATGTATTTCTTTGCTTCAACAAGGAAGTTATTGATCAATTTCTTTTGTTCCTCTAACACACGCTGTATACGTGGCTTCAGTTCAGCAAATTCGTGTTGGTCGCCTTTCGGCACCGGGCCGGAGATAATCAATGGTGTACGCGCATCATCAATCAATACTGAATCGACCTCATCGACCATTGCATAATGATGTCCGCGTTGTACCAGGTCATCCTTATCTGTAGCCATGTTATCACGCAGATAGTCAAAACCGAATTCGTTATTTGTTCCGTATGTGATATCAGCACGATATGCGTCTCTTCTTGCTTCAGAGTTTGGCTGGTACTTGTCGATACAATCTACGCTGATACCGTGAAATTCAAATAATGGCGCCATCCATTCGCTATCACGTTTTGCCAGGTAATCGTTCACTGTTACTACGTGCACGCCTCTGCCGGCTAATGCATTCAGATAGGCAGGCAATGTTGCAACAAGCGTTTTACCTTCCCCTGTACCCATCTCAGAGATCTTACCATGGTGCAATACCATACCACCGATCAACTGTACATCGAAATGCTGCATTTCCCAGGTAACTTCTGTTCCTGCTGCGATCCATTTGCTACTCCATTCAGCAGTATTGCCATTGATCTGAACGTTTTTCTTTTTAGCAGCAATTGCGATATCCATTGGAGTCGCTGTAACCGTAAGCTTGCCGTTCTCTTTCCATCTGCGGGCAGTTTCTTTAACAACAGCAAATGCCTGCGGCAATACTTTCTCCAGCGACTTTTCTAATTCTTTATTTCTTTCCAGCTCTAATTTATCGATCTCCTGGAAAATTACCTCCTTCTGATCTATTGTCAAATTAGGATTAGAAGCAACTTTTTCATGATGGCCTTTTATCTGCTTATCAATATCGTTCAGGTCTGCATTGATAATACCTTTGATCTTTTCAGTCTGAGCTCTCAATTGATCATCGCTCAATGCGCGGAGTTTTTCGAACTCTGCGTTGATCTGTTCAACTACAGGTTGTAATTTTTTAATATCACGGCCGGATTTTGTGCCGAATAATTTTGTTAAAATGCCTAACATGTTATTTATAAAACTTAATTGAAATCTTACTTAAGTAACTATTTGAGGTATGGTTAAAAGAAACAAATAGCGTTTTTAAATGTACGAATTATAACTGATTTAGTCTCTAAAAGGAAACCTCTATTTGCCCTTCGAATACCCTTTTGGCCGGACCAATCAGATATATATCCGTGTACTGATTTTCTCCTGCCTGTGTAAAGGAAACCTGCAGATCTCCGCCCAGTGTTTTCACTGTAACGGGCACACGCGCGCCCATTCTAGATGCTGCAATGGCGGCGGCTGTTACACCTGTGCCACAGGAATAAGTTTCATCCTCAACACCGCGTTCGTATGTGCGTACAAACAAGGTTTCATTCTGCATTTCCATGAAGTTTACATTCGTACCGCCCGGTTTGAACGCTTCGCTGTAACGTATTGACTTACCCTGTTCGAAAATCGGATATTGTTCTATCTGTTTCACTTGTTTTACATAATGCGGAGAGCCTGTATTCAGGAAGAATGCCTGAGATCCGAGATCATTCACGGCATGAACATCAATCATATGCAGATATACCAAACCGTTCTTCACCTGTGCATCATGCGGACCATCAACAGCTAAAAATCTTGTCTCTGCGCCGATTACACCCAGATCATAAGCGAACTGCACAATACATCTGCCGCCGTTTCCGCACATGGTACTTTCGTTGCCATCTGCATTGTAGTATACCATTTCAAAATCATAGCCTTCTTTATTCTGCAATAAAATAAAGCCGTCTGCACCAATTCCGAATCTTCTGTGGCAAATTTGTGCAACAATATCCCGGCGTTCTCTATCAAAGATATTTGTACGATTATCAATCAATACAAAATCATTTCCTGTACCCTGATATTTATAAAATGGTATATTCATTTATTTCTTTTGCTTATGCGTAGGTGTATTCTGTTCCCTGCGGACCTGTAATGGTAAGCCTTTTACCAGCTACAGGAGCTTCTACCCTGCCTATTATTTTTGCTTCAATATTAAATTTCTTTGCAATCGCGATCATGCCTTCCGCATTTGCCGCATCGGTATATATTTCCAGACGGTGTCCCATGTTGAATACCTTGTACATTTCTTCCCACGGTGTATTACTTTGGCCCTGGATCAGCTGAAACAATGGCGGCACATCAAATAAATTATCTTTAATGATGTGTGTTTTTTCATCTGTAAAATGCAGCACCTTCGTCTGCCCGCCTCCACTACAATGAACAACACCGTCGATTTTACCTTTATACCGGCTGATAATTTCTTTCATCAGCGGTGCATACGTTCTTGTTGCTGAAAGCACCAGTTTCCCGGCATCAAGAGGTAGATTCAGGTAAGGATCTGTCAGATTCATTTCCCCGGAATAAACCAGATTTGAAGGCACCTTCGGATCAAAACTTTCCGGATATTTCTGCGCAAGCACATTGTTAAATACATCATGCCTTGCCGATGTCAATCCGTTACTCCCCATGCCGCCGTTATATTCGGTTTCATAGGTTGTCTGTCCGTATGATGCAAAACCTACAATTACATTGCCAGCCTTAATATTCTCATTAGAAATGACATCTTGTCGCTTCATTCTGCATGTTACCGTGCTATCGACAATTATTGTCCGGACTAAATCGCCAACATCTGCCGTTTCGCCACCTGTGCTGTAAATTCCGATGCCATTATCACGCAGCATCTGCAGTACTTCTTCCGTGCCATTGATGATTGCCGCCAGCACTTCACCCGGAATCAGATTTTTATTTCTGCCAATTGTAGATGATAATAAGATATTGTCTACAGCTCCTACACAGATCAGGTCATCAATATTCATGATTACTGCATCCTGTGCAATTCCTTTCCAGACAGATATATCACCGGTTTCTTTCCAGTAAACATATGCTAATGAGGATTTTGTTCCCGCACCGTCTGCATGCATGATATTGCAGTATTCCGGATCACCCCCTAAAATATCGGGAATGATCTTACAAAATGCTTTCGGATAAATGCCTTTATCTATGGATTTTATGGCTTTATGAACATCTTCTTTCTGAGATGAAACCCCGCGCTGCATGTATCTGTCGCTGCTACTCATGATAATTCCGTTTTGAATATGTAAAAATAAAAAAGTCTCCCGATTAATCGGGAGACTTTTAAAACAATGTTTGAAAATAAATTAATGTGATTTGATTTGCAATTCGTCGTTAAAGTTGTTCAGCACTTTAAATGTTGTACGACGGTTAGCCTGGTGATCTTCTTCTGTTTTAGCACCTTTGATTGCAGGATCATCTTCACCATAACCTTTTGCTGTAATTCTTTCTTTTGCAATACCGTGCGCTACTATGTAATCAACGGCAGACTGTGCACGTTTCTGAGATAAGACGCGGTTGTAATCTGCAGATCCACGCTCATCGGTATGTGACCCTAATTCGATCAGGATATCCGGGTTTGCCTGCATCAATTCAACAATTACATCCAGTTCTTTTGCAGCATCTTCACGGATGTTCCACTTATCGTAGTCATATAAAATGTTACGAACGAATACAATTTTTTCTCTCTTGATCAGGATAACTTCTGCAGATTTTTTGATTTCGTTCTCGCCGATTTTTAAGTCTTTAAATGGTACTGAAGCAATGGTAAACGGCTCCCACTCTTCCTTGATGTGAGAGAAGTATTTATCCATGTGAGAAACTAAGAAATATTTCTTGTCTGGTTCAACTGTAAACTGAAACTTACCATCTGCATCTGCAACAGTTGATTGTAATGTATCTCCAGCTTCATTAAACAAGTAAACTGTTGCTCCAGGCAGGATGTATTTAGGATTTGCTTTAGATCTTCCGAACGAAGTACCGTCAACAATGTACTTCGCTGTTCTGTCCCAGTAAGTATTTTTTACGAAGTAAATATCATCATCACCTTTAGCCCCATCATCCACTCTGTTTGATGCGAAATAACCATCCAGGCTGTCTTTCCAAACTAAACCGAAATCATCATAACTTGTATTGATTGGCTTTCCGATGTTTTCGATTGATAATTTCCCGCCTTCGTTTTTAATGTAGAAAATATCAAGAGAACCTAAAGAAGGGTGTCCGTCTGAAGAGAAGTAAAACACACCATCTTTGTTTACACATGGATACATATCATTCCCGCGGGTATTGATTGGTGCGCCAACGTTAACCGGGTTTGACCATTCTCCTTTTTCGTCCAGTGTAGCCTTATAGATATCAACGTTTCCTAAAGCGCCTTCAGCTTCTCTGTTTGAAGCAAAGAATAATGTTTTTTCATCCAGTGATAATGCAGGGCAAGCATCCCAAGCATCTGCATCACTGATAGCAAGCATTACAGGGTCAGTCCATTTGCCATCAGAACCCATAGTTGTTTTATACAAATCAACATCCGTAGGACCTTTTTTCGCACCGCTGTTACCTCTGGCAAAGATCATTGTTTTACCATCCTTCGTGATTATGCAAGATGCTTCGTGAGCACCTTCTGTATTCAGATTGTCAGGTAACGGCATTGCTTGTCCGGAGAACTTTTCAACACCATCAAAGATGAACTCATAAATGTTTGTGAAACCTGTACCTGTGGCAGAGTGCATTTTTTCAGCATCTCTTGAAGTAGTAAAATAAAGTTTATCCTTGAAGAAGAATGGAGCATATTCTGCTTCAGGAGTATTTAATGCACTTAAGTTTTCGATTTTATAATAGGTTGGTCTTGCAACGATTTCCTCTAAAGCTTTCAGGTTTTCAAGTTCCTTTTTTGCTCTGTTGATGTAATCGAAATTAGAACCTGTTTTAATGTACTGCTTGTATTGAGTTGCAGCACCTTCGTAATTTCCAACTGATTTTAAAGCATTTGCGTAGAAAAAGTGTGCTTCTTCGTCTTTCACACCTGCTTCAATTGCCTTACGGTAATATGGTTCTGCCTGCTGAATACGGTTTGAACGTCTGTAACATTCGGCTATGTAATAGTTACATTGAGCAACGTCACCGCCTTCGCTTAAAGATTGTTGGTAATTTTCAATTGCATGCTGATATTCAGCCTGCTTGTATTGAATTTCCGCTTGAGCAAAATACTTAGCGCTTTTAGGGGTACATGCAACAAAAGCTACAAACCCCAAGATAAAAATTGCCTGAATAAATCTCTTCATGAAACGATATTCTTATAAGATATAGTATGGATGCAAAATGCTTTTAATTAAAGCAATTTAAGTTTTTTTTTACATTAAAATACAACTTTCTAGTAGAAAAAGTAAAATCGAGTAATAAACTTATGTTAACGAAATAGGCCTTTCAAACGTTTTCCTGCTTAAAATACCGCTGAATCCATGTCTCTTTTGCCGTCTTAATCCAACTATTGCGGAAGTTTTTACAAGACGTAATTGTATTATCAAAAACCTGACTATCAGGCGTTAAAATATGCCCTGCAATCAAGATTCCCAGATCCTCCGGCATGGCTGTCTGAACCATCTTATCCTTGAGTATGTATACAACCATTCTGTTCATCAAGTCAATTCCCAGTTCTGATTCAATATTTTTAATTATCTGCACAGATTTATCGATTGAACAACCGCTTGGGGAATGGTGAGATTCGTCCACTCCGATAATAATAAACTGATTATGGCTGATTGTAAAAGATGCTTTCAAAGGCGTTCCATGAGCTTGCCAGTCATCTGTGAATGGCTTTAATGTTTCAGAAATAAACGCCGTTTGCTTCGGGTTAAAAGGTGTTTGTGAAGCATAGATCCAGACTCTCGACTGGTCAGATAAGTTGTCGAATGGTACATACATAGCTTAAAGACCCTTAGATTGTGCAATAAGTTCCGCCAGATCGAACACTTTTACTTCGTGTTCCTGTTCCTTATTCTTAACACCATCTGAAAGCATGGTCATACAAAACGGACAGGCAGCCGCAATGATTTTCGCTCCTGTTGCCAATGCTTCTTCGGTACGTTCAATATTAATATCCTTATTACCTTTTTCAGGTTCTTTAAACATCTGCGCGCCACCAGCTCCGCAGCAAAGACCGGTCGTTTTACAACGTTTCATTTCAACCAGTTCGGCATCAAGCACTTCCAATACCTTGCGCGGTGCTTCGTACACATTATTTGCACGGCCCAGGTAGCAGGAGTCATGATAGGTAATTTTTTTACCTTTAAACTCTCCTCCTTCGGTCATTTTGATCTTGCCCTCATTGATAAACTGCTGCAACAGTTGAGAGTGATGAATCACTTCGTAATTGCCGCCCAGTTCCGGGTACTCATTTTTTAATGTATTGAAACAATGCGGACAGGCAGTAACGATTTTTTTGATTCCGTAGCCGTTCAGCACTTCTATGTTTGCCATTGCCTGCATCTGAAACAGAAATTCATTTCCGGCACGCTTTGCAGGATCACCGGTACACGCTTCTTCAGTACCCAATACCGCAAAATTTACCTGCAAATGATTTAGAATTTTAACAAAAGCAACTGTTACCGCTTTTACGCGATCATCAAATGAACCTGCGCATCCTACCCAGAAAATGATTTCAGGGTCTTTGCCTTGCGCTTTTAATTCTGCTACCGTTGGTACTTTGTATTCCATATCTTTTTTTATGCTTAAGGCAGAAAGCCCAGGGCCTAATGCTTTTCGTTTCTTAGTTTGTTAAATTCAATTACAAATTATACTTACCCTTTTAATTTGTCTGCCCAGTTAAACCTGTCGGCCGGAGAGAACTTCCATGGTGCCATATTGTTCTCAATATTTGACAGCATCGAATTCCAGGATGCTGGCGCCTGAGATTCTTCCATTAACTTAAATCTTCTCAGTTGCATGATAATGCTAACCGGATCAATTGTCACGGGACAAGCTTCTACACATGCATTACAAGTTGTACAGGCCAGAATTTCTTCCTCTGAAATATATGTTCCTAGCAATGATTTACCATCATCGTAATCAGCACCATGCTGCTTAATATTTTTTCCGACTTCCTCCAAACGATCCCTGGTATCCATCATGATTTTACGCGGGCTCAGTTTTTTGCCTGTAATATTTGCCGGGCACTGCTGTGTGCATCTTCCGCATTCGGTACAGCTGTATGCATCGAGTAAGTTTTTCCATGTCAGGTCTTTTACATCCTTTGCTCCGAATCTTCCCGGTGCTGCATCAGCCGTTGCTTCTTCAACAGGCAGGTTCAGCATCAGTTTTACCTCCTTGGTTACTTCAGGCATATTTGTAAACTTACCGGCAGGTGTAAGTTTAGCATAATATGTATTGATGAATGCCATGAAAATATGTAAGTGCTTGGAATTGTAGAATACATAATTAGCAAAGAACATAACACCGATGATGTGGAACCACCAGCAGGCTCGTTCAGCAAAGATCAGGAAGTTCTCAGAGAAAGATGAATAAAATCCTGTGAGCAGTGAGCTGATATAAAAGGTTCCGGTTGGCAGGTAGTGCTCGCTGCCCATTGACTGCAGCACCTGATCCATAGCATTCATTTTTAAGAAAGCGATCATTAATAAGATTTCCATGCCCAGAATCAGATTCGCATCTAGTAATGGCCATTTCGTCATCTCTGTCCCGGAGAAACGTTTTACGTGTGTGATGTTCCGTCTGATTAAGAATACGGCACATGCAATAATTACCGTCAGGGCTAAAAACTCAAATATATTTATAACGATCGGATAGAAACTTCCTAAATACGGAGCGAATATTCTGTGCGTACCAAAGATTCCGTCGATTACAATTTCCAGCATTTCGATATTGACGATCAAAAAACCTGCATATACAAAAAAATGCAGGATAGCGGGCAGCGGTTTTTTGAACATTTTTTTCTGTCCGAGTGCCATGAGCAACATGTTTTTTATCCGCGCCATTTTATTATCGCTACGATCTTCGTCGCGGCCCAATAAAATACTTTTTCGGATTCTACTGATACTCAAATATATTCCTACTCCGGCTGCGGAAAGTAATACGATGAAAATAATTTGTGCGACTACGTGCATAATTTATATTGAATTAATACTGGATCATACTTGCAAATAAACAAAATTTTTAACTACATTTGCACTCCTAATAACGGAAGGTGATGTAGCTCAGTTGGTAGAGCAAAGGACTGAAAATCCTTGTGTCGGTGGTTCGATCCCACTCATCACCACTCGAGTCGAAGCCTTCGGTAGTAACCGAAGGCTTTTTTATTTGAACTAATTGTACTTGTGCCATGATCGATAATAAAAAGATTGTTGTCGTGATGCCTGCTTACAATGCAGCGAAAACTGTTGAGCAGACATTCAAAGAAATTCCATTCAATATTGTTGATGAAGTTATTCTTGTTGATGATCACTCAAAAGATGAAACGTTTGAAGTTGCAAAAAAGTTAGGAATTCACACAGTTATTCGCCACGATAATAACAAAGGTTATGGCGGTAATCAAAAAACCTGTTACGAGGCAGCATTAAAGAATGGTGCAGACATTGTGGTAATGCTGCATCCGGATTATCAGTATACTCCTTTGTTACTGGAAGCCATGATCTACCCGATCGCACGCGGATTATTCCCTGTAATGCTTGGTTCCAGAATATTAGGCAAAGGCGCGCTTCGCGGCGGCATGCCAATGTATAAATATATTTCTAACCGTTTCTTAACGCTGTTCCAGAATGTTATGATGGGACAAAAGCTTGCCGAATATCACACAGGCTACAGAGCATTCAGCAAAGAGATCCTGGAACGCTTACCATTACATAAAAATTCAGACGATTTTGTGTTTGATAATGAAATGCTGGGACAGATTGCCTTTGCAGGTTACGAGATCGGTGAAGTAACCTGTCCGACAAAATACTTTGACGATGCGAGCAGTATTAATTTTAAACGCAGCGTTCAATATGGATTAGGTGTATTACGTGTCTCTGTATCATACAGATTACAGCGCTGGGGATTAGGTAAATTTGAAATCTTCGACGGAATCAAAAAATAAAAATCTATTATAGATCTTCCCGATCCCGATCCGATAGCTATCGGATCGGGATTTTTTATTTTAGATCGAAAATGCTTGTAAATAAAAAAGTCTTCCTGCTATTGGCGGGAAGACTTTTTGCCGAATGATCGGTTATATTATTTTGCAGCTTCAACTGGCTTCTTTTTCTCTTTGATACGGGCATTTTTACCAGACTTGTCGCGTAGGTAGAACAAACGGGCTCTACGAACAGAACCTGCACGCAATACTTCGATTTTGTCGATGAATGGAGACATTGTCGGGAATATACGTTCAACTGCAATACCTGCAGAAATTTTACGAACTGTGAAAGAAGCTCCGTTGCCAGAATTTCTTTTTTGGATTACAAGGCCTTGATATTGCTGAATACGCTCTTTAGCGCCTTCTTTAATTTTTACGTGAACATTGATCGTATCACCAGCTTTGAATTCAGGAAGTGCTTTTTGTACAGCTAAATAATCCTGTTCAACGATTTTAAGTAGATTACTCATATATGTAAGTAGTTAAGTATCTTTTCCAATAAAGGACTGCAAAGATAAAGAATAAAATTAAATTACCAGCATAAGCCGGACAATTTTATTTGACATCGGGGTCATTTCCCCGAACGAACTTATCGTAAAGATCTGGTCTTCTTTCTTTTGTCCGCTGTAAGGCGTTTTCAAACCGCCATTTTTCAATTTCTTTTTCATTACCCGAAAGCAGGATTTCCGGCACAATCATTCCGTTATAGTCTGCCGGGCGGGTATAAACAGCCGGAGCCAATAAGCTGTCCTGGAAGGAATCTGTAAGAGCTGAGGTTTCGTCGGACAAAACACCCGGAATCAGGCGTATTAATGCGTCAGAAACGATTGCAGCGGCTAATTCACCACCTGAGAGTACATAGTCGCCAATGCTGATCTCATGAGTAATGAATGCCTGTCGTGCGCGCTCGTCGACACCTTTGTAATGCCCGCAAAGTATAATGATATTTTTGAATAAGGAGAAACGATTCGCTGTCTGCTGGTCAAAGGTTTTACCGTCGGGTGTCATGTAAATGACTGCGTCGTACCCCCTTTCGGCTTTTAAAGCAGTAATGCAGCGGTCAATAGGTTCAACCATTAATACCATGCCGGCGCTACCACCATACGAGTAATCATCTACCTGGCGGTGCTTAAACAGCGTATAATCACGCAGGTCATGCACTACAACTTCAGCAATTCTTTTTTCCTGAGCACGCTTTACAATGGAGTGCCCAAAGAAACTGTCAAGCAATTTCGGCAAGCATGTGATAATATCAATCCGCATCTGATTCTGAAGCGTCTTCTTCGTTAAGATAAATTTCGATCAGGCCTTCCGGCAGGGTTGTAAACACCTGCTTGGTTTTGACATCAACCGAATGAACGATTTCTTCTGTTACAGGAATCAGAATTTCTGCCTCCTGGTAATCCATCATTAATAAATCCTGGCCGGTTTTCTGAAAGAAATTAGAAATAGTACCTAGTTTACCCTGAACAGAATCAATCACTTCAAAGCCAATAATTGCCTGATAGGAAAGTCTGCCTTCATCGGCTTCCGCCATTTGGGAAACAGGTATGTAAATATCTGCTCCTACCAATGGTTTTGCCTGTTCAACCGTTACAATATCTTCAAATGACAGTATGCAACGTTTATGAGTAGCAAAGTTGAATGAGCTTAAAAAAAAAGGAATCTGTTTTTGTTTGATTTCAACAAAAACAGATTCCAATGTTTCGTAATCGCTAAGGTCGTCAGAAAATACCTGAACCAGTACCTCACCTTTTACCCCATGAACCTTGACGATGTTTCCCCAAAGGATGTTATCTGCCGGATTCATAGTTTTAATGTATTAAATTACTCAGCTGCTTCTGCCGGTGCATCTGCTGCCGCTGCTAAATCAGCTGCTGCTACCGGGTTTTCTGCTACGATTTTTTTAGCACGAACCTGTTCAGCTTTTGCTTCTTTAATTTTAACTTCAGCTGCTAAACGAGATTTTTTATCAGCTTCTTTTTTGCTAACTAAAGCATTAGCCGCAGAAGTTTTAGCTGATTCTTTTTTGCTAACCCAAGCTTTGAATTTCTGATCTGCCGCATCCTGAGTGATAGCGCCTTTGTCAACACCTACCTGTAAGTGTTTTTTCAACATAACACCACGCTCTGATAAAATAGTACGTGCTGTATCTGTTGGCAATGCACCTTTCATTACCCAGTCAAATGTTAATTCATCATTTAATACCACAGTGGCAGGGTTGGTATTAGGGTTGTAAGTACCCAACTTCTGGATGAATTTACCATCACGTGGAGATCTTGAATCTGAAACCACGATGTCATAAAGAGCTAATTTTTTTCTACCTCTTTTGCTTAAACGAATTCTAACTGCCATAGAACAATTATGTTTTGTTGTGAAACATGTCGATGGATCCCGTCCATCTATTTTTAACGAACCGCAAACTTACGGATTTAATCCACAATTGCCAAGCCTTTGCTAAACTATAAATTCTTAGCGAAGCCAGTCACGGGACTTTTTGTATGTTTTCTGTCCGCTTTTCTGGGAATTGGTGACCTAAATGCTGAATTTAGAGCTCAAATTTACCTTGCCTTATGATTTCGATTTGCTTTGCAACCAACAATAAACATAAACTCGAAGAGGTTCGCTCCAAAATCAACCCGCAGATAACTATTTTATCCCTTGAAGATATTGGCTGTCGGGAAGAATTACCGGAAACCTGTCCGACGATTGAAGAAAATTCTGCCCAAAAAGCACAGTATGTTGCTCAGAAATATCATGTTAATTGCTTTGCAGACGACACCGGACTATTAGTCGATGCCTTAAATGGGGCACCCGGCGTTTACTCTGCCCGTTATGCTGGTCCAGGCTGCTCTCCGGAAGATAATATGAATAAACTGTTAACGGCCCTTCAAGGCATAGAAAACCGTAAAGCTTCCTTTAAAACCTGTATAACACTTGTTTTAAATGGTCAACAGCTGCAGTTTATGGGCGAAGTAAGCGGCGTAATTTTAACAGAAAGGCATGGGGAAAAGGGCTTTGGCTACGACCCGATTTTCAGACCTGATGGTTATGCCACCTCTTTTGCAGAAATGTCGATGGAAGAAAAAAACACGATCAGCCACAGGGCTCTGGCTGTAGCAAAACTGTATGATTATCTGGCAGATCCAAAATGAAACCTCCATTGGTGATTGGTATTTGTGGCGGAAGCGCATCGGGTAAAACATATTTAAAAGATATGCTTCTTGCCAGGGCGCCCGAAGGGAAGGTTGTGTCTTTTACCCTTGATAGTTATTATTTACCCCGCGACTGGCAAAAAAAAGATGAAAACGGCTATCTGAATTTCGATTTGCCCGAAGCGCTTAATACGCAGAAAATGATCTATGATTTTCTGGATCTGACAAATGGCTTTTCGATCGAACAGCCTGTTTATCAATATAAAATTTCTCCTCCATCGCTGGATTTCCGGATTATTGAACCCGCGCCAGTCATTATTGCAGAAGGGATTTTTCTGTTTCATTATAAAGAAATCAGGGAAAGGATTGATGCAAAAGTATTTATTGACGCTCCGTTTGATGTAAAGCGCAAACGCCGGATCGAACGGGATATCAGGGAACGGGGCTATGAATTGTCTGAAATTGAGTACCGGTTTGATAACCACGCCCGGGATTCTTATAATCAATATGTTTTACCTTATCAGCAGGAAGCGGATTATGAGGTCACCGATGATGACTCCTTTGAAAAAACATTCAACGAATTGTTAAATCGGATTTTAGCCTATTAATTTGTGTTCTGCTCTGATTTATTTAGCTTTGCAGGCTATAAAAATGAAAAAACAGTACTCATCATATTATTTCACGCTACTTTTTGCATTGATTCTAACAATGCTGGGAGCAGTTTGTTATTCGCCAATCCTTCACGCGAATACAAAAGCTGTTGCTGAAAAAGCGCCTAAAGATGATAATAGCGCAACTAAAGCCGAACAAACAATAACCATCGGACAGCATGTTGCAAGCACCTTGTCTTTTTCTTTTGAAAGCAATACGGATTTAATTTCCAGCGGTTTTGATTTTGTTCATTTTGGATTGCCGTTTGAAGTTGTTCACCGCGTTCTTTCAGCAATCTTTCAGAATTCATATCTGAGTAATATTTTCCCTTTTGCCATTTCGGCCCAGGCCCCATAGTATTATTTCCCGCTTTAACATTACATAAGTCTGCTCATATGGCATGGCTTGTAAGCACCTTTGCATAAAAGGTTCAATCCAGTTTTACCAATACAATAATATATTTACTAACTAACAATGAGAAATAAGAATTTAATTATCGCGCTCACAGTAATTGTTACTGCACTGAGCTTCTTTTACATCTCATTTACCTTTGTAGCAAGAGGTATTGAGAAAGATGCGGCTGATGCAGCAACACAAGCCGATGGGAAAATAAATCCCAACATCAAACAGGCTTACCTTGATTCAATCTACGACAAACCGGTATATAATTTACTAGGTGCAGAATTTACCTACAAGCAGGTAAAGAGATTCGAAATGGCTTTAGGTCTGGATTTGCAAGGTGGTATGCACGTTGTGCTTGAAGTTTCTCCGGTAGAAATTTTAAAAGCAATGGCAGGCTCGAATGCAGAAAACGCGACCTTCAAACAAGCGCTTGAAAATGCAAAAACAAAACAACGCAACAGCCAAAACACATTCCAGCAATCATTCTTTGATGAATACCGTGCATTAGCAGGTGCTAATAATCTGAATAAGATTTTTGCTAACACGGCAAACAAAGATAAAATCACGATCAACTCAACTGATAAAGAAGTTGAAAAAATGATCAACGACGAAATTGATTTGTCTGTTGACCGCTCATTCAACATTCTTCGTAACCGTATCGATAAATTCGGTGCCATCCAGCCAAACATTCAGCGCATCAGAGGTACAGGCCGTATCCTTGTTGAATTACCGGGTGTTGAGAATACACAACGTGTACGTAACTTATTACAAGGAACTGCAAAACTTGAGTTCATGGAAGTTTATCAGATTTATGAAATATCTGAAAAAACAAACCGTATCAATGACTACCTGGTTTCACTTGCTGAAGAACAAAAAGATGCAGATGCAGTTATAGATACAACTGCAACAAAAACTGCGAAGGCAGACAATTCATTATTAGTAAACTCAGATACAGATTCAACAAAAACTGCAAAGGCGGATTCTGTAAAACAGGATACTTCAAAAGTTTCAGACTTCTACCGCCTGATCCGTGCACAAGGTGGCTTGATCTATGAAACTAAAGATACTGCAACAATCAATAAAATTCTGAACATGCCAAAAGTTCAGTCTATTATTGGCAACGACTTACGTTTTGTTTGGGAAAGAAAAGCAAACATCTCTGACGATGGTATCGGATATATTGAACTTGTTCCGGTAAAAATCGGTCGCGATGGTAAAGCAGCGCTTTCAGGTGATGTTATTACAAATGTTGTATCTTACCTTTCACCAACCGGTAAAGGATACGAAGTATCTATGCAGATGAACCCAAGCGGTGCTCAGGCATGGAGAAGAATTACAAAAGAAGCATCTACTGCTCCTCCGCAAAATCCAAACCTGAAAAGACGTATTGCAATCGTATTAGATAACTCTGTTTATTCTGCACCTGTTGTGCAGGTAGAAATTCCGAATGGTAGCTCTGTCATTACCGGAGACTTTACACAAGAAGAATCAAAAGATTTAGAAAACATCTTAAAGGCTGGTAAACTTCCTGCGCCTGTACGTATTGTTGAAGAAGTTGTAGTTGGTCCTACACTTGGACAGGAAGCAATCATGGATGGTTTAGTATCTATGTTTGCAGGTATTGCAATTGTTGTATTGCTATTGATGATGTACTATAACAAAGGTGGTTTGATCGCTGATATCGCATTGATCTTTAACATCATCTTTACATTGGGCTTCCTTGCATCGCTGAACTCAGTACTTACGCTTCCTGGTATTGCCGGTATCGTATTGACAATCGGTATGTCTGTCGATGCGAACATCCTGATTATGGAACGTATCAAAGAGGAACTTGCCAACGGCAAATCATTATTAGCTGCCATTGAACTTGGCTATGACAAAGCGTTCAGCTCGATCTTTGACTCCAACCTTACAACCATCTTAACGGGTGTTATCTTATTCTTCTTAGGTGAAGGTCCTGTAAAAGGTTTCGCAACAACGCTTGTAATCGGAGTACTTTGTTCATTCTTTACTGCTGTATACATCACCAAAGTAATTTTATTGTGGATGGCTCGCAGCAAAAAAGATGATGCTGTTTCTTTTGACACATTCATTTCTAAGAAAGCATTTAAAAACCTGAACTTCGATTTTATCTCTAAGCGTAAAATCGCTTATATCTTCTCTTCATCAATTCTTGTTATCGGTTTAGTGCTTACAATCATGCAAGGCGGATTGAACCTTGGTGTGGATTTCAAGGGTGGCCGTTCTTACATCGTTGAATTCAAAAATCCGGTTGTAGCATCAGACCTTAGAGCTGGTTTGAATGATTATTTTGAAGGGGCTGGTTCTGAAGTGAAAACTTACGGTTCAGAAACAAAAGTAAAAATTACGACAAGTTATTTAGTTGAAGACGAATCTGCAGAAGCAGATACAATAGTAGTTGCTGCCTTGAACAAAGGGATTAAGAATTATGCTAAAGAAAACAGCTTTGAAGTTTTAAGTTCTTCTAAAGTTGGTGCTACGGTAGCGGATGATATTAAAAATGCTTCATGGAAAGCCATGCTGGCATCACTTATCGGTATCTTCCTTTATATCTTCTTACGTTTCAAGAAATGGCAGTTGTCTCTGGGCGGTGTTGTGGCCTTATTCCACGATACACTTATGGTTCTTGCGATATTCGCGATCCTGCGTGTGTTCAATATTGACTTTGAAATTGACCAGGTAATAGTTGCTGCATTACTTACAATTATAGGTTTCTCTATCAACGATACCGTTGTAATCTTTGACCGTGTCCGTGAATTCGACAGAGAATCTCACAAACTGAACATGGCGAAAATGTTAAACGCGTCTATCAACAGTACACTTAGCCGTACCATCATGACAACGGTTATCGTATTGGTGTCTGTATTGATTCTATTCATCTTCGGTGGTGAAACATTAAGAGGTTTCTCTTTTGCATTGCTGATCGGGGTTATCTTCGGTTCTTACTCTACCATCTTCATTGCGGTGCCGATGTTGTTGGATTTAAGATCTAAAGCTGAAAAAGATGCTGACGATAAATTGTTGGCTTAATCAGTGCTGATAAAATAAAAAGCCTCCCGACAACTATCGGGAGGCTTTTTATTTTATATACTCTTTATAACAGAATGAAATCTCAAATTCAAAACCGCAGCAATAACAAACCCGTATTCCGTATAGCACTCCAGGTTTCTGAATGCAATAAATTTTCTTTTGTCTGCCCGGTTTCTTCAGTGTATTTTTCCAGAAAATCATTCAACGTAATCAATGATTTGATTGAAACGAGATCTCTCGTTAATTGCTGTTCGATAAAATTCGCAGACTTCAAATCAAGCTTGGTAGTAATCATACCATGCGGTGTTTCAATTCCTACCTTGCAGTTTTTCCCTTGTACGGTGAACGTTGGTACGCGACCCAGCCAGCAAATCCTGTAATTCAGTTTCTCTTCATCATCGCCATCACTGGCATTAATGTAAGATTGAATAAGTTTTGGTGCCAACGATGTTTTCGGTGTTGTGAAATCAAACCATTCATTAGCTGGCCAATCCAGGCAGTTCTGTAACATGAAATTAAATAATGATCTTCTCAATCCTTCCGAAAATAAATCATGGTCGCAACCGTTCGGGTCTTCATGAATCAAATCATTATTGGCAAAGGTGCCATCTTCCGGTCCGATTTTAACAACCTGATATTTTTCAGGATTCAATCCAACCGGACTATGGGCAGTCATTGAAAAGCGATGCCAGAAGCCCGATTGCAATACCTGTGCTTCAAACAATTGCCGGACAACTTCTAAGGAATCAATTGTCTCCTGTGCCGTCTGTGTGGGAAAGCCATACATGAGATACGCATGCACCATAATGCCTGCCTGTGTAAAGTTTGAAGCAACCTGAGAAACCTGTGCAACACTCACTCCTTTCTCCATCAACTGCAACAAGCGATCAGAGGCTACTTCCAATCCTCCCGTAACAGCTATACAGCCTGATGCTGCCAGAAGTTTGCATAAATCGTCGGTGAAGGTTTTTTCAAAACGGATATTTGCCCACCAGGAAATATCCAGCTTACGGTCCAGCAGCTCAAGAGCCAAATCCCGCATCACCAGAGGTGGTGCGGCCTCATCTACAAAGTGGAAACCGGTAGTACCTGTCTGTGCTATGATTGTTTCGATTTTATCCGCCAACATACTTGCCGATGCAGGTTCATAGCGGCCGATGTAATCCAGTGAGATGTCACAGAACGAACATTTCTTCCAGTAACAACCATGTGCTGCTGTCAGCTTGTTCCAGCGCCCGTCGCTCCATAACCGGTGCATAGGGTTCGCCATTTCCAGCATAGAGATATAACTGTCCAGCAACAAGTCTGTATAGTCAGGAGTACCAGCCTTACTATGTGCGATATCCGGAGCCTTGCAGCCATTAATATATTTTACCTCCCCACCTTCACGTATGAATGTACGCTTCAGTAATGCGAGCTCACGTTTACCTTCCAGGTATTCCAGTATATTCAGTACCGGCCTCTCACCATCATCCAGCGTGACAAAATCGGTAAAATCAAACACGCGCGGATCCGACAAACTTCTCAATTCTGTATTGGGAAAACCGCCGCCCATCAGGATTTTTATATGCGGATAGTTTTTCTTTATATGTTGCCCTGCCTTGAAAGCACCGTAAACATTCCCCGGGAAGGGTATGGTAAACAACACCACATCAGGTTGCTCATTCTTAATATGACGATCAACAATGGATGCTAATATTTCGTCTATACTATTATTGTTCGCTTCAAGTAATTTTAAAATCGGGTCGAATGAAGTTGCCGACCGTGCAATATCTTCCGCATACCTACTGAATCCGAAATAGGGAGAGATACATTCTATAATCAGATCGCCGATATCCTCAATGAATAACGTACAAAGCATCTTCGCCTTGTCATGAATACCCATACTACCGAATAACTCTTCTACTTCTTCATTGAGGGTATTGAACCTTGATGCCTGCGGCAGATAATCGCTGGCGCAAATCTTATGAGCCAACGTAATGTTTTTATTCTGCAGGAAACGAATAACTGCATCTACACAAAATTCATATCGGTACCGCTGTGCAAGAATATCTTTTACATTTTCAGACAGGTCTTTTTGTAAAGCAGCTTCATCAAATAACCGGCTGATTGTTTTTTTATTGAATATCTCTAAGATCAATTCTAAACCCAGATCTGCCTGAGAGCAGTTGTTGTATGCTGTCTCATTCAGAAATCCTTTCAGATAAGCTGTTGCAGGGTATGGTGTATTGATCTGCGTAAGTGGCGGTATGAACAGGGAGATTTTCAATGAAGATTTTTTATAAATTACTGTTGAAGTAATCTTTGATTTACAATGCCTAATTTATTGTTCATAAAAAACAAAAAACCCATCC
The DNA here is from genome assembly GCF_051961495.1 of Cytophaga sp. Lineage (NCBI taxonomy): Bacteria > Pseudomonadati > Bacteroidota > Cytophagia > Cytophagales > Cytophagaceae > Cytophaga > Cytophaga sp. The sequence goes on from NZ_JBQCDF010000110.1 coordinate 43,644, forward strand.
CAATAGCTATCAGGACGGGACTTTTATTTTCGCATGTTATTATCCGATATGAATGTTACGCTTTTGCTGTAAGCTTTACATCAATGTTTAATTCTTTCAATTGCTTGTCATCAATCACAGACGGCGAATCAATCATTACATCTCTGCCTGAATTATTTTTAGGGAACGCAATGAAATCACGGATTGAATCTACACCACCAAAGATTGAACATAAACGGTCAAAACCGAATGCCAGACCAGCATGCGGAGGCGCACCATATTCAAATGCTTCAAGCAGGAACCCGAACTGTGCTTTCGCTTCTTCTTCAGAGAAACCTAATACTTCAAACATTTTATTCTGAACCGTTCTATCATAGATACGGATAGAACCGCCGCCCACTTCAACACCATTGATTACTAAATCATACGCATTTGCATTTACGCTGCCCAGTTGTTCAAACGGAAGCTTCATGAACGCATCAATATCTTTCGGCGATGTGAACGGGTGGTGCATGGCAAACCAACGCTGTTCTTCTTCGCCAAATTCCAACAGTGGAAAATCGATCACCCACAATGCTGCAAATTTATCTTTCGGACGTAAACCTAAACGGCTGCCCATTTCCAGACGTAAGTCGTTTAACTGGCCACGTACTTTATTTCCGTTGCCCGAAAGGATCAGCATTAAGTCACCAGGTTTCGCATTAAAACGTTCCGCGATTTTTTTCAGGTCATCTGCTGAGTAGAATTTATCTACAGAAGATTTTAATGAGCCGTCTGCAGCATAACGTACCCAAACCATTCCTTTCGCGCCAACCTGCGGACGCTTCACGAATTCCGTTAACGCATCAATTTCTTTACGTGTATATTCTGCACAGCCTTCAGCATTAATACCTACTACAAGATTTGCTTCATCAAAAACCTGGAAGCCCTGTGACTGCACAAGATCTGTAAGCTCAACAAACTTCATTCCGAAACGGATATCCGGTTTGTCGCTGCCGTAGTATTTCATTGCATCTGCAAACAGCATGCGCGGCACTTCAGGCAGATCAAATTCTTTAACTGTTTTGAACAGGTGACGCACCAGGCCTTCAAACATGTTCAATACATCTTCCTGCTCTACAAATGACATTTCACAATCTATCTGCGTAAACTCCGGTTGAAGGTCAGCACTCAAATCTTCATCACTGAAACATTTAACAATCTGGAAATATCTGTCAAAGCCTGCTACCATCAACAATTGCTTGAAGGTTTGTGGAGATTGCGGCAATGCATAAAACTGACCGGGGTTCATTCTTGAAGGAACTACAAAGTCTCTTGCACCTTCCGGTGTAGACTTGATCAATACAGGCGTTTCAACTTCAAGGAAATTGTTTGCATCTAAATAGGTTCTTGTTTCTCTTGAAACTTTATGGCGCAACTCCAAATTTTTCCGTACAGCATCTCTTCTTAGATCCAGGTAACGGTACTTCATTCTTGTTTCATCACCGCCATCTGTTTCATCCTCAATCAAAAACGGAGGTGTCTTTGATTCGTTCAGTATATTCAGCGCTGAAATTTTAACTTCAATATCACCCGTTGGCATTTTAGGATTTTTCGCCACACGTTCAATGACACTTCCTGAAGCCTTGATCACAAATTCACGACCAAGTTTACGGGATGTTTCTAAAATTTCATTTGATGATTTACCTTCTTCAAGAATCAACTGAGTCATTCCGTAACGATCACGTAAATCAACCCATATCATTCCGCCTTTATCACGCACACGCGCTACCCAACCACAAAGGGTTACTTCTTTATTTACATCTGAAATCCGTAATTCACCACACGTATGAGAACGTAGCATATACCTATTAGTTAATATTTTAAACAGGCTCACAAGTTAGGCGTTTTTTACAAAATTTCCCTGAATATTTGTTGAAAACCTGCATTTAAGCCTTTCCGGTTTACCTTTCTCGCCCTATAAAATACACCTCTTAATCAATACATTACATAAGCAGTGCTTTTGAAAACATTTTTTTACTTAAATTCCATGATTAAATGCTTGTTGAATTACGCTCAACGTGAGTGTTTTTTGTACATTGCTACGCTAATTCTTTACCTATGAAAAATATTGTATTTATTTGCCTTGCCTTATTTTTGATGTCTGCGCGCGGACCTAAGCTGGTTACTCAGAAGATGGTTGATGGTATTACTGTTGGGATGCCAAAGGATTTTACTCAAATGTCGGATGATGATATTGCAAATAAATATCCTTCTACAAAAAAACCTGTTTCCATGTACACCAATTTAGACCGTACGGTTGATTTTGGTTTAAACATCAGCAAATCACGCTGGGGAGGGCTTGACCTGAATATTCTTAAAGGTATTTTCCATGCAACCATTGTTGACTCATACGATACAGTCATGTTTATTCAGGAAGACATTGTTTCAATCAATGGACGTCCGTATATACGTTATGAATACAACTCCATCTTTGACAATACACAAGGCTATCACTATATGCTCATTTCAATATTGGCCAAGACTGTAGGCGAAGCTGAAGTTGATAAAGAAAAACTGGCGCCGGATAATGCCAATCATTTATTGATCTTCAACTTTTATTGTTCTAAAGCATTTCAGGAAAAATATCAGCCGATAGCAGGAGCCATGATGCAGTCTATACATGTAAATACAAAGCAGGCCTGCAACGCCATACCATCTGCTGAGAAACCGGTTGTTAAGGGCTTGGTAACTCCGGAACAAATTTTGGAAGACCAGAAAAAAAGAGGTACGAAAAACAAAAAATAAATTCGAATGCTCAGTATTCACAGCGACGAACATTTCATGCGCGAAGCCATGAAAGAAGCGCAGAAAGCATTTGATAAAGGAGAAATTCCAGTTGGTGCCGTTGTAGTAAGCAATAATCAAATCATTGCACGTGCATACAACCAGACGGAACTGCTTTCAGATGTTACAGCACATGCAGAAATGCTTGCTATTACAGCTGCTTCCAATCATCTGGGCGGAAAATATTTAATTGATTGTTCTCTTTATATTACGCTTGAACCTTGTGTCATGTGTGCGGGTGCATTAACCTGGTCGCAGATTGGTAGCGTTATTTATGCTGCAAAAGATATTAAACGCGGTTATAGTTCTATTAACGGTTTAAACATGCACCCAAAAACAATTGTTAAACAAGGTCCTTTTTCTGAAGAAAGTGAAAAGCTATTGCTTGAATTCTTTCGGAAACTCAGAAAATAATTCTAAATTATGTATTCATCACGTATTTGTTAATTAAACCTATATACTATTATGGCTTTTGAACTACCTGCATTACCGTATGCACCAAATGCACTGGAACCGAACATCGATCAGGCTACGATGGAAATTCACCATGGCAAGCATCACAATGCTTATGTAACAAACTTAAACAACGCAATCAAGGGTACAGATGCTGAATCTTTATCTATCGAAGCTATCTGCAAAAATATCAGTAAATATTCTCCTGCCATCCGTAACAATGGCGGTGGTCATTTCAACCACTCGTTGTTCTGGACAGTAATCGGTCCAAATGCAGGCGGCGCACCTACTGGCGAGCTGGCAGCGGCTATCGATAAGGCTTTTGGTTCTTTTGATGCATTCAAAGAACAATTTGCAACTGCAGGCGCAACACGTTTTGGCTCTGGCTGGGCTTGGTTAATCGTATCAAACGGTGAATTGAAAATCACTTCTACGCCAAACCAGGATAATCCTTTAATGGATATTGCTGAAGTAAAAGGCACTCCGATTCTTGGCCTTGATGTTTGGGAACATGCTTATTATCTGAAATACCAAAACAGAAGACCTGACTATATTGCTGCATTCTGGAATGTAGTAAACTGGTCTAAAGTTGCTGCTTTGTATAGTGCAGCTAAGTAATTTCAGGTATTACTTCTACGAAAAAGCCGCATGTAATTACATGCGGCTTTTTTTATTTTTTTTAAGAGTTTTTTAATATTCTTTTTCCATATAAACCTCCTTTGAAAATCAAATACCAACTTTTCGATTTTGTTAACCATTGTTAAGTAATTGTATTTCAAGAAATAATACATGTACTAAAAGTTGAAAAAATGAATTATATGCCGTAATCTTGTATCACTTATTCAATGGGGCATTTTTGGAATAGGTATTTAAAACCGAATAGATTTTAAATTGAAATTTTTTCACTTAGGATTTTTCAAACAGCTAATCAAATAATAGAGAAGCATTCAGAATGCTTCTCTTTATTTGAAGCTATAGAAACCAAAACTCATTCATTCACTTCCTTCTCTTTCAATAATTCTGCCTTTGCCTTTTCTAATGCTTCTTTTTGCTCCAGACTTACTGTCGGATATCTTAGCTTTAGCTTCTCGAATTCACTAAGAATGATCTTACCTACAATCAACCGCATAAACCATTTGTCATCGGCCGGTATAACGAACCAAGGAGCATTCTTTGTTGACGTGTTACTCAGCATATCTTCGTAAGCCAGTCTGTAATCTTTCCAGTGCACACGTTCTTTTAGATCACCTACAGCAAACTTCCAGTTCTTTGAAGGGTCATCAATGCGTTCAATAAAACGTCTTTTCTGTTCTTTCTTCGAAACGTGTAAAAAGAATTTTAGAATCAACGTGCCATTATCTGATAAATGTTTTTCAAAATTATTAATTTGTTCAAATCGTTTGTTCCAGAATTTCTGGTTGATCTGTTTAATATTTTCAATTTCAGACAAAGATTCTGAAAGAATATACTCCGGATGTACACGCGTAACGAGCACGTTTTCATAATGCGAACGGTTGAATATTCCAATCTCGCCGGCTGCAGGCAAGGCTACATAATGTCTCCATAAATAATCATGTGATTGCTCGAGTTTTGTAGGCACCTTAAAGCTTGTTACCTTCACGCCTTGCGGATTCAAGCCTGTCATAATATGTTTTACCGTACTGTCTTTCCCGGCAGCATCCATAGCCTGAAAAATTAACAGGATACTTTTTTTACCCTCTGCATACAGTTTATCCTGCATTTCAGACAGCTTGGCGATTCCCCAGCTCAGCAGTTCCTCTCCTTCTTCCTTGGTAAGTATTTTGTGATCATAATCTGTTAGAAACTGCTTCTTCAAATCCACAGACTGTTTGGGTTTAACCTGAAGTGTATGGATATACTTTACTAATTTTGAAAGGTCTTTTTTCATAAGGACAATGTTGAAAATGGGATTGCTTAAATCTACAAAACATTTCCTAATTCAAACACTTTTGCCGCATATGTACAGTATTTGCTGATCTGACCAGACTATAACCTCCCTTTTGTCTGAGTCTTTATTATGCGTTATGGCGTATTTTCGTTATCTTTATTGAGGTAATTCCGTACCTCCGATTCGGTAGTTATACTTATTTTAATCTCATTATCAAATAGGTATATACTAAGTCGCAGGTTTTTTGCTGAACCTTTAATTAAAAAACTGCTGTTTGTCTGCGTATTTTAACATAAGCTTTTTAAAAAAACTTCCGATTTCCACGAAGCTTTCTATTTCCTATCTGCTAATAGGAATTGTTACATTGCTTACAGTGTCTTCCATTTTATATTACATTTTCAAAAAGACTATTATTGAAAAAACAACCAATCAGTTGGTTGCTGTGAATGTGATCAAGAAGAAATCCATTGAAGATTTTTTATTAGGCGTTGTTCGTGATATTCGTGATGACGAATTTGAATTGAATAATTTTCCGGTACAGATCATCGGTGGCCTGCATATACTTGATCAAAATTATTCCATTAATTCAAACGATTCGCTTTACAATAGCTCCATGCTTTCTGTGTATGAAGACATAGTATTTATGGATTCACTCGGAAATATTATCAAGCACGCGCATTCCAATAAGTCTAAATATCTCGCTGATACAGCTATCAAAGATCTCTTTCATAAATTTAAAGAGAATCATGCAGCAACCGGCAATGAATTATTTTTTAGTGATATCACCAATCAATATGGCGTGAAGCATCCACAATTGCTTTGTGTGTTTAAGTTAAAACGTGCGTCTGTATGGGGTATATATTTTATTAATCACGCATACATTAATGATATTATTGAAATCCGTTCGGGAATGGGTGCTACCGGAGAATCTTACCTGGTTGGCAACGATCTTTACATGAGAAGTGAATCACGTTTTTATGAAGACACGCTTCCAAGCAAAATTAAAGTGAATACTGCTGCAACACAGCATGCATTTTCAGGTAAAACACTTGCAGAAGGCTCTATTATTAACGATTACAGAGACATTCCTGTTATCAGCGTTCAAAGCAAGATAGATATTCCAGGAATGGATTGGGCGCTTATTTCTGAAATTGATGTAAGTGAAGCAATGGCAAGCGTTAATGTTATCCGGAACTATATGATTGGTATAGCAGTATTGGTTTCATTGGTATTGATGGTTGTGACGCTTATATTGGTAAAACAGATTGTTGATCCGATCAATAACTTAACCCGGTTGATTGATACCATTTCTCTTGGGAAATTTAATCAATCCTTTCAGAAACAAAATTTTTCCGGTGATGAAATTGGCAGGTTTGAAGATGCGATTCTTAATCTTCAGCAGCATATTGCAGTAACGGCTTCCTTTGCGGATGAAATCGGTAAAGGAAATTTGTCCGCCGACTACAGAGCAGTAAGTGCTGATGATACACTTGGAAATGCATTATTAAAAATGCGCGTTGATCTGATTGAAAGTAAAATAAAGGAAAAGCTTTTAACCAAGCAGAAAACAAGTGCGCTTATCGAAGGACAGGAAAAAGAACGTGAACGATTGGCGCGTGAATTGCACGATGGACTCGGGCAGATGCTGACTGCAATACGTTTGCGCATTGGTATGCTGAAAGAAGATCAACAGAATAAAAAAGATATTCAACATATCATTGATGATACAATTACTGAATTAAGGCGAATTTCAAACAACGTAATGCCTGCTGTGCTGATTGACTTTGGTCTTGCAGCCGGACTAAAAACACTTGTTGAATATTCGATAAAACTATATCATATTCCTATTGTGCTGACATATGATTCGTATGCTTTTGAGAAGAAACCTAAGAATGTTTTTGATATTAATGTAAGTCTGTACCGCATAGCCCAGGAAGCGATCAATAATGCAATTAAATATTCCAATACATCCGAAATCCGCATTTCACTGATTGAAAAAGCAGACAGCATCGAAATGGAAATTTCGGATAATGGTGTGGGATTTGATTTGAAAAATAAAGTCGAAGGGAAAGGAATCGGAAACATGGGCGAACGTGCCAGACTCATTGATGGTAATTTTACAATCAAATCTGATAAAAACGGAACTACTGTATCGATCACTGTACCTCTATACTTCTAATTAGATAACTATATGAAAAAGATCTCCATTGTAATAGCCGATGATCATACGCTGATCCGGGATGGCATAAAAGCGCTGCTTCAATCGATCGATGAATTTGAAGTAGTAGGTGAAGCAACCGATGGGGAAGAACTTGTGCAGTTTATAGACACACTCGATCCGGATATTGTTGTCGTAGATATTACCATGCCTAAAAAAACCGGAATTGAGGTGATTACTGAAGTTAAAAAATATAATTCCCGTGTTAAGTTTATCGTACTTTCTATGCACGATAACCCTGAATATGTATTGAAAAGTGTTCAGGCAGGAGCGCTGTCTTATCTTCTGAAAAATACAGATCACGAAGAAATTGTAAAAGCGGTGAAGGCTGTTAGTGCCGGACAAAAATATTTTTCCGCTGATATTTATTCAATCATTCTGAACGGACTGGCGAATCCAGAACTGATCAAAGGGAATCAATTATCAGAAGCTTTAACCAAAAGAGAGCTGGAGATTTTACGTGAGGTGTCAATGGGTTTAAGTACAAAGCTGATTGCGGACAAACTGCATATCAGTGTTCGTACTGTTGAAACACACAGAATTAATCTGATGAAAAAAATGGAAGTGCACAATTCAGCAGAGCTGATAAAAAAAGCTATGGATCTTAACTTAATTTAGATCCATAGCTTTCAGGTATTTTATGACTGTCTCACTAGCTGGCTAATGATAAGCGGCGCATTTTATCCATGTCCAGTGGCTTAAGAATATATCCTTCAATATCATATTCCTTTGCTTTATCCATATCAATGGGATTACTTGATGATGATAATACATATATCTTAAAGCACTTTGTGTGATCAGGCATTTTGAGTTTTAATTCGTTTAGAAAATCAAAGCCGTCCATTACCGGCATATGCAAATCAAGAAAGATTAACTGAGGGCATTCTTCATCACATGTTTCCGTCAGACAATGGCTGGAAACAAATTTCATAGCTTCGTTTCCATTTTTAACTGTATTGATTGAATCGGTAATACTTGATTTATTTATAATGATCTCACTGATGAAATTGCTTGTATCATCATCATCAACTAATAGTACAGACTTGAACTTTTTCATGAATTAGAATATTATTTTGAATACAGACCCGACGTTTACCGCGCTTTCTACTTCAATTTTGCCTCCCTTATCCTCTACAATTTTATTAGTAATATATAGTCCTACACCAGAGCCTTCTATATGATCATGAAAACGTTTAAACAGCTTAAATAGTTTATCCCTGCACAAATCAAGATCTATACCCAATCCATTATCTTTTACGCTGATTTCATTCCTGTTGGTTACAGGATTGTGAGCTGTCATGATTTCAATTTTCAAGCTCCTGTCCGGTGATTTATATTTTATGCTGTTAATGATAAGATTGTACATAATACTTTTGAATGCCTGCTTACTGTATATAATTGTCTCAACATTTAACGTAAACGTAATCTTTGCGTGACTCGCCTTAACGAGAATTTCATTTTCCGACAATATCTCTTTCAGCACTTCGCGAATATTGATCTCCTGAATGTCTTCATAAGGATTGGTTTGAACCTTAACAATGTCGGTAAGGTTAATGACCGTATTTTTAACTTTTGCTGTTGAATTTTCAATTTTTTCAATCAGGCTGGTTACAACTTTATTTTCCGGATTCATTTCTGCTTTTAATAATTGCAGCAAGCCTTCAATATTGTTGACCGGTGACTTTAAATCGTGTGAAGCAGAATAAATAAAATTATCCATGTCCTTGTTCAGACGTACCAGATTTTGATTTGACTCAGCAAGTTGCTGCGTTCTTTCGTTTACGACGATCTCCAGTTGCTGAGGTGATTTAAGTGTTAATGCGTGCGGTATTACCTTATATAATGCCCATACGGTTATCCATGAAATAATCGCTGTTATAAACAATATTAAAGCACTTAATCTGTATACTGGCTCCCAGAATATAATTGCATCAACCAAATGGGTAAGGCCGCAAAGCAGGATAAATAAAATAAACAGCCATAGTATTTTTACAAATGGGATTTCGTCCTTTTTCTTTCTGAGCATATAAAATAGACTGAAAGGAATAGCGAAATAAGCGGCCCAGATCGCCAGACTAGAAAAGATATACAGCCAGCCATGAAAATCTGTCCATTTTCCGCAATACCAGCGTGCTGGCCATGATTCTGACCACAGCAGTTTCGAAAAAAAATCCGATACTTCCTCCATAATTGTTAGCCTTTGTTGAAATATAAAAAAAATGTATGTTAACTTAATCAGATAAATCCACTTTAACAAACACTTAAAATAAGCTTTACAAGCGATAAACAGGCGTTACAAATAATTGAATCAGGTTTTCGGCGAACCATTTTTAATGAATAAATACGTAGTTAAATATCAGTATTTACCGCCATGTATTTTCACTTAGCACTTTTATATACTTGCATCTATTATCTGTTAATAGATGAAGAAAATATACGTTTTAGCTGCGCTTTTGTTTTCTGTAGGTAAAATTGTGGCTCAGGAAATAGATCCCGACTATAAGCACCTTCATCCGGTGCATGGGCATCAAGGACAAGAAAAGGAAAAACATACGCAAGAGATTGCATTGGTAGATCAAAAGACAAATAGAAAATCTACCAGGAAATATGTTGTGGTACCAAGCGATTCAATACCTGAGGTGAATGTTCAGGGAAAGAAATCGAGGAAAAATTATAAGAACCAGTTTAATTGACCGTAATTTTAGAACTGTGTTTAAGCGCTGCTTCGAATTAAAGAGATTTAATTTAAGCAGCGTTTTTATTTTGCCTTTTTCTTGGCTTATGAGTGTTTGTAAACCGTCGCTTATTTTTTCAAAAGGCTAAAAACAAAAAACCCTTTACTGATTATAGTAAAGGGTTTTGATAATAAGTTGGCAGCGACCTACTCTCCCACATTTGACTGCAGTACCATTGGCGCAGTTGGGCTTAACTTCTCTGTTCGAAATGGGAAGAGGTGAACACCAACGCT
>NZ_JBQCDF010000111.1:0-5424 GCF_051961495.1 Cytophaga sp.
GTAAATATACCACTCAGGCTTCGGGCTTCCTGTCAACAGCAATTGTTGGCGGTGCAATCGTTCCGGTAGCGTTTGGTGCGGTAGTTGATTACTACATGAACAGCGGCCAGTCTGAAGCAACTGGTTTACGTTTCGCGCTTATCATTCCTATGATTTGCTATGCATACATTGCATGGTTTGGTTTCAAAGGCTATAACGATAAGACAACAGCAGATACTACTTCTTTAGATAGTAACGTATAAGGATAAATAATTTGGAAAAAATCCCGTTCTGATCCCGATAGCTTCGGGATCGGAACGGGATTTTTTTATGCGCTTTAAAATCGTAATACAATGGACTTTAGCTTCTTTTGCACGAATCCGGAATAATACTTTTGCAAATCGGATTGCATAGCCGTAACTTGCAGTATGCAATATCAGAATGATTTAATATTACGTGCTGCACGTGGAGAACAGACTGAAAGGACTCCCGTATGGCTGATGCGACAAGCTGGTAGAATTTTGCCGGAATACCGCGCCGTTAGAGAAAAATTAAGTGGGTTTATTGAATTGTGCACCACGCCGGCTCTGGCTGCAGAGGTAACCATTCAGCCGGTTGATATATTGGGCGTTGATGCTGCAATTATCTTTTCAGATATACTTGTTATACCTGAGGCAATGGGGTTGCCTTACGAAATGCAGGAAAGCAAAGGTCCGTTTTTTCCTAAAGTAATCACTTCAGCTGCTGATATAGAAAAATTACTGGCGACAGATGCTGCAGATCATTTGCAATATGTATATGATGCGATTGATATTACTGTAAAAGAATTGAATGGTCGTGTACCATTGATCGGTTTCGCAGGTGCACCTTTTACTATTCTTGCTTACATGATCGAAGGCCAGGGATCGAAAACCTTCTCGAAAGCCCGTCGATTCTTATATACAGAACCCGTATTGGCACACAGATTACTGGAAAAGATTACACTAGCCACGATTGAATATTTGAAACGCCAGGTAAAAGCCGGGGCTGCCATGTATCAGGTATTCGACTCCTGGGCAGGCGTATTACCCCCGGATCAATATCGGGAGTTCTCCCTGAGATATATCAAACAAATCTGCGAAGCAGTTCCGCAAGTACCAAGAACAGTGTTCTCAAAGGGGGCATTCTTTGTACGTGAAGACTTTAATAATTTCCCTTGTGAAACTGTTGGTCTGGATTGGAACATGGATATTGCAGAATCTAAAAAAATCATCGGTACGGGCAAAACATTGCAAGGGAACATGGACCCATGTGCCTTGTATCTGAACGAAGAACAGATCCGCATAAAGACAAAGGAAATGCTGGATGCATTTGGTTCTCACAGACACATCGCTAATCTGGGGCATGGATTATATCCTGATACGGATAAGGCGAAGGTGAAATGTTTTGTAGATGCAGTAAAAGAACTAAGCGTTAAAAAACAGTTTGTATAAAACTTTTTAATTACACACATTGTTAATGGCGCAGAGTAAGACTTTGCGCCATTTCTATTTATACGATTATTAATGAATACTATTTTTCAATCAAAATACAGTGCTTATGCTGCTGCAACGCTTGTTGTATGCATATGGGCAGGCTGGATTACTTTATCGCGCATGGGCGTGCAGACGGCTTTAACACCTTATGATATTACGCTGTTGCGTTTCGGTACAGCAGCTCTTTTAATGCTGCCATTCAGCTTACAGTATAATTGGCGCGAGGTGAAATGGAAACAAGTGTTGATTGTAGCGCTGGGCTGCGGCTTCCCTTATACCATGTTATCATTCATCGGCCTTAAAACTATAAAAGCAGCCAATGCCGGAGTCTTTGTAAACGGTATGCTCCCGGTGATCGGTTTGTTCTATACGTTATTCTGGTTTAAGGAGAAAGTTTCGTTTATCAAATACCTCGCAATAATTGTCTTGTTAATCGCAAATCTTGTTATGATGGATTTTACGAATAGCATTTCCTCAACATATGTATTGGGAATTTTATCTTTGTTGTCTGCTGCTGCCGTATTTTCAACCTATATGGCAGCTACTAAAAAATGGGGTTATACCATGAAAGATGTTATAGCGTTTGTACCATTGATTAATGCTGTTTTATTCTTACCTGTTTGGTTGTTGTTGCCTTCACAAATATCAAACACGCCCGTGCAGAATGTTGTTGTACAGATTTTATATCAGGGTGTTTTAGTAAGTGTGATCGCTCTTGTGTTAATCACTTATGCGGTATCGAAACTAGGCTCAGGAACGATGTCTGTATTTTTATCCTATGTGCCTGCCATAACAGCTGTACTTGCCTTTATTTTTCTTGGAGAAAAACTTTCCTTACAGGAACAGCTTGGTATTGTATTGTGCTCTATGGGTTTGATTGTATATACCAAAGGATAAACAGTAACGTTTTAATCTACAGGAATTTCAAAAATATTCACTTTCAGGAACAGACTTCTGATTTAAAGAAAATTGTAATAACTTGCATGTAAATTGAATACTGCAGTTTCGAATGAGTACTAAAAGACCAATCCGTAAAGAAGAAAAAATATTAGTTGAATTTCTTCTTTCAAAAATAGATCAGGCAGATCATACATATACAATACCGGAAGAAGTGGAAGAATATGGTGCACCGGGCATGGGTAGTATTAATTTGAATAATCCCAACACAGACCAGTATGACAGTGATCTGATTCAGGCAGAATATACAGATGCAGATAAAATACCGGTCGTAATTTCTCTGACCAAAGATCAGAATAATCAGTTGCTGGATCTTGATTTCTGGAAATCGGATTTTTCAAAACTGGTTGCATATCCGGATCCAAAGGATTTAATGTTTGAGTAAAATATCCGTAAACAAAAAAGGTGTACACTTTTAATAAGTGTACACCTTTTTTGTTTTTATGTAGTTACAGCTATTTTATTTTTACAACGCGGTCTGTAAAGATCAAGCCATCCTGACTTACTTTCAGCACATAAACACCTTCGCTTAGATTGCTTAGGGAAACAGCTGAATTGTTTGTAATTGTTTTCGACATAACTTTATTGCCAAGCATGTTATATAGCTCCACAGAAATATTGTCTGATGTTGCTATAGATGCGGGGACTTCTATAGTTAGCAAGTCACTAGTAGGATTTGGTTTGATGGAAACACTCAAGGTGTTTGTTGCTTGTGCAATTCCTGTGGGCGTAGTGCTTGTATTAATGGTATACTTCGATAGTAAACGGATGTAGGCTGTTTGGTAGCCCAAACTTGTTTCAGTCAGTGACCATGAATTCAGCGGCCAGCTTGTATTAAAGTCTTTATATGACTTCTGTTTCGGTTGTCCTTTGGGAGGTGTTAACGATGTGGAGTTACAGATTGCTGTGTTTTGCGTAGATCCGCAGCTTGAGTTACAGCAATTGTCCCAGTCATAACTATCATTAGCCCCGCCCATCAGGAAGCCGGGAGGTGGCCCATATGTTGACGTTCCCACACGATCCCATTTTGCACTGCCATCCGTAAACCAGGTATGATACATTTCATTGGCGCTGTTCTCTGCACCGTAGCTGCTCATGTTTGTTAAGTATACAAATTGCAGCGGATTCACACCGTGTATGTAGTGCAGGTATTCTTCAGAAGCTTTCAGGTAAAGCTCGTTATTGGCAGTATTATCCAATGCAGCATCCTGCACTTCCCAGAATAAATTCCCATAATTGGATTTATACTGATTAGAGCCCCAGTTATAATCCTTGATAAATGCACGGTAAGGGTCAAGCTGATTGGTAAGTGCATTCGCGAAATCTCCGGTATTTTTTATAGCAGTAACTGTGCGTGTTTTAATGTTGTTGGCTACTGAAGTACTAATGCCCGGAAGCAGCAGGTAGAATAATAAAATATTTTGCGACTCAAGGTAATACTGGCTGATATAATTATTCCAGGCAATTAAAGGTAAGCCAGTATAATTTGATTCAAAGAAAGTCAGATAACTTGTCTGGCCTGTTAAATCATATAGGTATAAGGCAGCACCAAGTTTGGATGTAAGCCTGCCCATATCATCTGTTTCCTGATTACCGGCAGCCAGTCCTACAGAACCGTTGCTGGAGGAGTTGTTTGCGAATGTTACACCGGGATTTGCAACAGCCCAGTCCCAGGCAGCAACAGCCTGTGTTTGCAGATTTGCAGAATAAGTTCCATAAGCCGTTGCGTTTACCTGATTGAATGTTTTTGCAGCTAATGCAAATGCTGCCGCGCATTTCAGGGTAGCATTTGTTGTTGCTGGCCCGTAGTAACTATAGCCGGTTGCAGCTGACGGTGGACTTGCACCATCGGAGCCTAAAACAGAAAGACATGAACCGTCACTTTGCTGCATACGCAGTAAATGGTCTACGCCCCATTTAACCTCATCAATAATATCCGGGATGCCATTACCTGATTCCGGAATGTTGTAATCATCAGTAAAGGCAGAAGGATTTTCGTTATATGCTGTTAATAATGTAATCACATAACTTGCCGTCCAGGATGTATATTTATTCAGATCACCTGCATCGTACCAGCCACCATGCAGATCTTTTTCTGTTGCAAGAACTTTGTTGTTGTATAAGCGCGCATTCTTGTCCTGCTGTGTACCTACGTGACTGGCAGCATCTGTCCAGCCTGTGCCGGCATATGGCGTGGCCTTGGCAAAGCTTGAACGCTGGTAATACAGCATGCGCATCGCGGCTTTCAGAACGTTTTTATAAACCGTATCGGCGATGACAAATTCTGCCGAACGTACATTTTGTGTAAGGTCTTTTACATAATATTTACCGGGTGTTTCAACTGAAGTGAAATCAAACCACCATACCTTATCGCCTGAACTGGCGTCAGTATTACCGGAGTTCCAGGCAACCGGACTTGCTGTAAATACCGAAGCACTTGATACCGCATTGATAAGTGCGTAATTACTGCCTGGTGTAAAGGTAGATGAAGCGTCATAACCCGTTTGCGGATCACGTATTACCGCTACTTTGGTTGCCCCGGGCAAATAACCGAATTGATCAACAACGATATAAGAACTGAAAGACTGTGCCTGCGTGCAAAAGCTACTAAATGTCAGCAATAGCATGGACACAGCAAGCTGGATAAACTTTTTAATCATGAGGTTATTTTTAGGGTAGGTGACCAATATTTTATTAGTAATAAACATACCGATACGAAAAAGTAACCCATTGGTAGGATTTTTTTTATTAAAAATTGCATTATGATATAAGGAATAGATATTTATTCTAAAAATTGAATTTTCGATTCAGTAATTGGGATAAATGAAAAGCGGGATTAATAAAAATTATAAGCGCCGTTCATTTCAACGGAATCTGTCCAGGCAGGTAATTTTGTGAAAAAAGGTGTGTTGTAAACAAATGAAAGGAAGACCGATTCTTTGCCTACGCGCAGGTTGGCAGACAAAACAAAACT
>NZ_JBQCDF010000112.1:0-9595 GCF_051961495.1 Cytophaga sp.
CGCATATTTAGCCTTTTTTGAAAGCATAGAATTCCTATTGGATACGTATAATTATATTCAAGTATAACTATTTAAACAGATTCAACCAAAAAGATTGAAATAATACAATAGATACTTTCTAAATCGAAGACTTTTGCGTACTTTTGTCCTGCAAATAAGTAACCGAATATAAATTATTTGCGATGCTATCTGATTCTTCAAAATTTGCAGGCGAAGCGTTAACCTACGACGACGTTTTATTGATCCCGGCGTACTCTGAGGTACTCCCTCGTGACACCAACACCTCCACATATCTTACAAAAACCATTAAACTGAATATCCCTTTAGTTTCGGCAGCCATGGATACGGTGACCGAATACGAAATGGCGATTGCTATGGCCCACGAAGGTGGTCTTGGTTTTATTCATAAGAATATGTCCATCGAAAAGCAGGCTGAACAAGTACGCCGTGTGAAACGCTCAGAAAGCGGCATGATCATGGATCCGATTGTTTTGCAGGAAGATGCTTTATTAAAAGATGCCCTTAAAATCATGAAAGATTTTAAGATCGGCGGTATTCCAGTGCTTGACAAAAATAAAAAGCTGGTGGGTATTTTAACCAACCGCGACCTCCGTTTCCAGAAAAACATCAACAAACCTATTTCCAAGATCATGACTGTTGCCAACCTGGTAACAGCTCCCGAAGGAATAGACCTGGTTCGTGCAGAAGAGATTCTTCAGAAATACAAAATCGAAAAACTTCCGATTGTTGACAAACAAGGAAGGTTAAAAGGGCTAATCACCTATCGTGATATTCTTAAAAAGAAAGACCGCCCGATGGCCTGCAAGGATGAGTTCGGCCGTTTACGCGTAGGAGCTGCCGTTGGTGCCACAGCCGATGTAATGGAAAGAATCGATGCGCTGGTAAAAGCCGGTGTTGATGTGGTGAGTATTGATACCGCTCATGGTCATTCAAAGAATGTTATCCAGACGGTTAAAGAAATCAAAAAGAAATTCAAAGGCCTTCAACTGATTGCAGGAAACGTTGCAACGGGAGACGCTGCAAAAGCGCTTGCCGAAGCCGGTGCAGATGCTGTTAAAGTTGGTATCGGTCCGGGTTCCATTTGCACAACCCGCATCATTGCCGGTGTTGGTGTGCCGCAATTATACGCTGTTTACGAATGTGCAAAAGCACTTCAAAAATATAAAATTCCGGTAATTGCTGATGGCGGTATCCGCTTCTCCGGTGATATATGCAAAGCCATTGCAGCTGGTGCCAGTACAATTATGATTGGTTCTTTGATTGCAGGTACTGAAGAAGCTCCCGGCGAAGTAATCATTTACGAAGGAAGAAAATTCAAAACTTACCGTGGTATGGGCTCTCTGGAAGCCATGGAGGACGGCTCTAAAGACCGTTATTTCCAGGATGCGGAAGAAGACAGCAAAAAATTGGTTCCTGAAGGCATTGTAGGAAGAATTGCTTACAAAGGCAAAGCATACGAAGTTGTTTACCAGCTGATCGGTGGTTTGAAAGCCGGTATGGGTTATTGCGGAGCAAAGGACATTGACGCAATGAAAAAAGCCAAGTTTGTGAAAATTACTGCTGCAGGTGTGAAAGAAAGCCACCCGCATGATGTACAAATCACCCGCGAAGCTCCAAATTACAGTAGCAGATAATTGATTTAATTGTGATTCTAAAGAACCTAAGAAATTTATATTTCATACTTGCATTCGTCAGCTGGGTACTCATCCTGGTTGACGATATTACTGTTATTAGGCTCACATCACCAATTATACCGTTATATTTTTCAGGTATCCTCATTAACGTTTTATTAAGTACTTTTTTCTTATTTACATTCCTGGGATTTAAAATAGAAATCGGGTCTAAACGTACCGGTCACTTTAATGATCTCCTCTGGCAGGTTTTTATTACCGGCGCAATAACAGTACTGATTTCTCTGACAATAAAATCTGCCGGCCTGTTCAGTCACAACAGTATGTTTCTGAATGATCCGCTTATATCAAATATTCTGTACCACGTAAACATCGGTATCATTACCATTTTCCTTGCAAATGGTTTTTATGTATGGAAAAAAATGATCCTGTACCAAAAAACAAAACGGACTGATGTTGTCTGGCATCTGTTTGAATACCTGGTTCTGATCAGCATTGTCAGTAACTTTTTCTTCTTTGATATTTCTGATCCGTACTTCCTGTTGTTTACATCACCGTTAACAATTTTAGGTCTTATTTCTGCCTTTAACCTGAAATGGGTAGCCTTCCTGACCTATAAACAAAAATGGCGCAGTATCTTGCTGCTAAGTTTGATTGTAATCATCAGCCTTTCCTTCCTTGAACGTATCTATGAACATCACATTACAAGTAACCTGGTAATTGACCTGGCAGACAATGTCTTTATTCAGGCAATCTTTGGTTTCATGCTTATGAACTGCATTGTAGCTTTGCTTGTACTTTTATTCAATCTGCCAACCTCATCGGTATTCGAACAAAAGTTTGGAGAAGTAATGCTTTTCCAGAAACTTCACCAGTCTTTGCAGGTAGGAGAAAAAGAAGAAGATATGTACGAACTGCTGATCAGCAGTAGCATGACAACCGTTATGGCTGATGCCGCCTGGCTTGAAATTCGTGATAACAAAGGTGGCTTAAAAGCATTCCAAAATAGCAACATTGACGAGTTTGATGTTTTTGAAATCAAAAAAGCATTGCGTAAAAATCAGGTTAACATTTCTTCTGAACCGCAATACATCAAAGACATCTTAAGTTATCCGCATACCGACAAAATAAAACACCTGGATTATAAATCGTTTTTGTTGATCCCGCTTACTTCAAACAACCAATTAATCGGCACATTGGTTTTATTGAAAAACCTGAATGATGGTTTTGATAAGGAAATGGTTGATATCATTTTCACATTTGTGAGCCAGGCGTCTATATCCATTAAAAATTTCCGTTTGATGTCTGATGCTATTCAGACTGAACGTTATCAGGAAGAGCTGAAGATTGCGAAAGATGTACAGCAAAGCTTATTACCTTCTTCGTTATATCTAAATAACACCGTTCAGCTTAGTGTATATTCCAAAGGAGCAAAAGAGGTCGGTGGTGATTACTACGACGTATTTGAGCTCTCTCCTACCCGGTTTGCTATTGTTATAGGTGACGTTTCCGGCCATGGTACAAGTGCGGCCTTCAACATGGCGCAAATGAAAGGCGTGTTCCAAAGCCTGGTTAGCCTGGACCTGCCGGCAGATGAGTTTATGACTCTTGCCAATAACGCGCTCGGAAGATGTCTTGAAAAAAAGAATTTTATTACACTCAGTCTTTTTATTATTAATACCGAAACGCAAAGAATTCAATATGCACGCGCAGGACATTGTCCGGCCATTCATTACAACAGCATAACAAACTCCTGCGAATTCCTTGATGGCAAAGGGTTAGGCTTAGGTCTTAGCAGAAATAACACCTACGATAAATACATAAATAAATATGAATTATCTTATTCTGCGGATGATGTTTTAATTTTATATACCGATGGTTTGGTTGAGGCACATAACCCTTCCAGAGATGAATATGGTTATGACCGATTGAAGCAAATGGGTCTGGAAACCTCTAAAGAACAGCCTAAGCAAATAATTGACGCCATCATTGAACATGTTCAGCATTTCAGTGGAAGTACGCAATTTGAAGATGATTGCACATTACTTGTTTTAAAGTTTAGTTAATAATGAAAATTTTTGTTACATTTTCCATACCCAATCCAAATTTATGCGTATAACTAGTGTCAAAGAAAATGAATTTTATTTTATAGCCATTGAGGGCGATTTGGATGCTAGTTCAAGTATTCAATTAGACCAGGCTATTGAAGAAGCTCTTTCAAAGAATGAAACTAAAATAATTGTTGACTGTTCGCAACTGGAATATATATCTTCTGCAGGTTTAGGCGTTTTTATGTCATATATTCAAGATTTTCAAGCAAATAACATATCTCTGGTTTTGTGTCATTTGAGTGAAAAAGTGTTGAATGTGTTTCAGATTTTAGGTCTGGATGAATTAATAAAAATTGCCGCGACAAAAGAAGAAGCGAAAAACCTGATCGGATAATTGAATAATAAAATTAAAATATCGAGAGATCCTCAAAATCTGAAAGCTGTACGTGACTTTGTAAGCACTACACTTCAGAGTATGTCTGTGCCTGATCCTGAAATCAATATGATGGTTCTGGCAGTGGATGAGGTATGCGCTAACCGCATTCTCCATAATCCTATAGGAGCTTCCGAAACGTTCAATAATAATATTGAGCTTGAAATTGAAAATGATAACAACAACTTCACATTTTTAATCCGTGACACAGGTGAATTATATGATATTAATTCACATGAATCTCCGGATATCAGAAAGCTGATTGCTGAAAAAAGAAAAGGCGGAATCGGGCTCCTTCTTGTAAAAAAAATCATGGATTCCATTGAAATTTCGCGTTCTGAACCCTATACCGTTTTGTTGCTGCGTAAAACCCTGAAGTACGCTTAAAACTTTTTTTACTTCATAAAAAACCGCTATTTTTATTAAATCTATTGTAGAATGAATACAATAGATGACCGTTCTGTCGTTGAATTAAAGTTCTATTACAAATTTTCTATAACGTTTTATGAGATTACCCTTTTGGATCTTAGCAGCCACTCTTTCCGGAATGCTAATTAATAGCTGTGTCAGCGAAAAAACAGCCACTTCTTCATCAAAAAAAACAAGTCCGGTAACAGAAGAACCTAATATTCTTACGATCGGTAATGAAAAAATATCTACAGAAGACTTTAAATATGTATATGAAAAGAATAATGGCAAAAGTCCGGAGGCCTATTCAAAAGCAAGTCTTGACGAATATCTGAATCTATATACACGATTCAAACTTCGCGTCAAAGAAGGTGAAGAATTAGGCTTAGATACAACCGTTGCCTTCCGACAGGAATTTGCAGGTTATCAAAAACAATTGGCGCAGCCTTATCTGACCGAGAAAGAAGTTACGGAAATGTTGGTTAAACAGGCGTATGATCGCATGAAAGAAGAAGTGAGAGCAAGCCACATCCTGATTTTATGCAGCCCTACTGCTGACCCCAAAGACACATTGATTGCATATAACAAAGTCTTGGCTTTAAAAGAACGCGCTCTTAAAGGCGAAGATTTTGGAACGCTTGCCGTACAAAATTCAGAAGACCCTTCTGCAAAATCAAATAAAGGTGACCTGGGCTATTTTACTGCACTTTCAATGGTTTATGAATTTGAAGAAGCAGCTTACAACACAAAAGTAGGCAGTGTTTCTAACCCGGTTCGTACCAAATTTGGTTACCACATTATTAAAGTTGTTGACCGCAGACCTTCTCAGGGCCAGGTGCATGTTGCTCATATCATGGCCAGATACAGCCAGGGAATGAGCGTTGAAGATTCTATCAGTGCGAAAAACAAAATAGATCAAATCTATGTTGAACTTCAGAGTGGTAAATCATGGAATGCCCTTTGTGAAGAATTCTCAGATGATGTTAATTCCAAAAACAAAGGCGGAGAACTGCAATGGTTTTCAACGGGTAAAATGATTCCTTCTTTTGAAAATGCAGCGTTTACACTAACTACTCCAGGACAATATACTGCACCTGTTCAGACTCCTTACGGATGGCACATTATCAAACTAATCGAACGCAAGCCGCTGGGTTCTTTTGAAGAACTGGAGCCAAGTATTCGTGCAAAGGTTACAAAAGATTCCCGTTCTGACCTGAATAAAAAAATGTTGATCGCACGTCTGAAACGCGACAATAATTTCACTGAAAATGCCAAAGGTGTGGACTATGCTGTGAGCAAGGCCGACAGCAGCCTGCTGATCGGCAACTGGACCTTCCAGCCAAGTGAAAAAAATAAAATAACATTATTCACGATCAACAAAAAGAAGTATACAGCTGAAGATTTCTTTGGCTATGTATTCGAAAACCAGCAAGCTATTAGAAGTACCTCTCCTCAGGTATACATGAGAAATGTATTGTATACAAATTTTGTCAATGCATCATTGATTGATTACGAAGAAGCACATTTGTCTGAGAAATATGTTGACTATAGAATGCTCTTAAAAGAATATCATGATGGTATCCTTTTATTCCAGATGATGGAAGATAAAGTATGGAACAGAGCATCATCAGATACTGCCGGACTTAGAAAATACTACACTGAACATACATCCAGGTATACCTGGTCAGATAGAGCACATGCATACATTGTAAGTGCGGCCAGCAAACAAATACTGGATAATGTTAGTGCGGACCTGAAAAAATCAAGCTATGTAATGAAAGAACATACGTTTGACAATATTACCTACGACAAAAACAGTTCTTCTGTAAACAAAGCCGGCAGAAGCCAATTGGACAAGGCCATATTGGTCCTTAGAAAGGATCCTGCCACTTCTGTTATCGTTAAGCTTAGCAAAGAACATGGTGAAGCAGCATCGGTATCTGCTCAGCGCCAGGATTCGATTTTGTTTTATTTCAATAAAGCCGGCATCAAAACTGAACGGGTTTCTTTCTCTGTATTACCAACTCCTCCGGCCCGTAAAACTGAAGCTCAGCGCCAGACAGACCGTTTCGCAGAAATCCGGATTATTACATCTTCTAAAAAATATCTGGAAAATTCGTACAATGAAAAAACGCCTCTTTCTCTTCAGATCACTGAGAACACCTACACAAAAAATGAAAATGAAATTCTGAATAAGTGTACATGGGAAAAAGGCGAATATACGTTCGAATATAACAACCGATTCTATCTGGTTGTTATTGACCGCATAGATGCTCCGCGCAATAAAACCTTTGATGAAGCGAAAGGATTGGTTATTTCTGACTACCAGAGTTATCTGGAAAACCAATGGATCGATGAATTAAAAGTCAAATATCCGGTAACAGTAAATGACGTTGAATTACAAAAACTAATAAAGCGATAATAAAAAATGGGCCTGTGCCCATTTTTTATTATCTGCATGCAACATACGATCTCGTTTAAATAAAACCTGTGTATTGCAGGGCATTAGGACAAACGCCCGTTTATAAATATATTTACACAATTGATCAGGTACATTATTACATGCTTTTAAGAATTACATTCGTATTCACAATATTGGCTGCTACTATTCATTCCGGCAGCGCACAACAGGTCATTGATAAAATTGTTGCCAAAGTAGACAATCAGATCATTCTTAAGTCTGAAGTTGAAATTTCCTACCTGCAATTCATGCGAAGCCCTGAAGCACAGATGATGCAATCACCGGATGATGTTAAGTGCCGTGTATTAGAATCGCTGATCATTAATAAAATGTTGCTTGCAAGAGCCGTAATGGATTCTGTTACCGTTGATAAAGAATTAATATATGAACAGCTTAACCGTCGTATGGATTACTTTGTTCAGCAATTCGGAACAGTAGCAAAACTCGAAAGCTATTACAATAAAAGCATAGATCAGTTAAAAGAAGAACTTTATCCGCAGATCCGTGACCAGATGGTGACTCAGAAAATGCAGGATAATATTACTGCCGGTGTTGTGATCACACCAAATGATGTAAAAAAATTCTACAAAAATCTTCCTGCAGATTCCCTGCCCTATTTTTCTTCTGAAGTAGAAGTAGGCCAGATTGTCCGTCTTCCGGAGATTAACCCTCAGGATAAATTACTGTTCAAAGCACAGCTTGAAGATATCCGCAGAAGAATTGTCAGCGGCGAAGATTTTTGCCGCTTAGCAAAAGAGTATTCTCAGGATCCTGTTTCTGCGGTGAATTGCGGGGAGATTGGTTTTTTCAAAAAAGGAGACCTTGTTCCTGAATATGAAGCCGCCGCTAACCAGCTTCAACCTGGACAAACATCAGGCATTGTAGAGTCTCAATATGGTTATCACATCATCCAACTGATCGAACGTAGAGATAACACATACAATACGCGTCATATCCTGATTAAACCTGCTGCAACATCAAAAGACCTGGTTTATCCAACAGCATTTCTGGATTCAATCCGCACATTGATTCTACAGGGTACGCTTCCTTTTGCCAAAGCTGCTAAACTATATTCAGCAGATAAAGAAACATCCTTCAATGGAGGTATGTTTGCCAGTCCGGAATCAGGCAGTACGCGTATTTCACAGGAAGATATTCAGCCGGCTGTTTTCTTTGTGATCGATACAATGACTGTAGGTGATATCTCCCTTCCGGCAAAATTTATTATGGCTGATGGCTCAGAAGCTGTACGGATTCTATACTATAAAAATAAAATCCCTGCGCACCAGGCCAACCTGAAAGACGATTATCAAAAAATTTATGCCGCTGCGCTGGAAGAAAAAAGAAACAACGCCGTAAACCAATGGTTTGATAAAACAAAGTCGCAGGTATACATTAATATCGACGATGAATATAAGCAATGTGAAATTTTGATTAATAAGTAGAGAATGACAGCTATTAAATCCGATGTAGATTTGGCCAATGAAATGAATGCGGCCTATCAACAACTTTTTTCAGAAATTAAAAAAGTAATTATTGGCCAGGACGAAACCATTCAGCAAGCCCTTACTGCTATTTTTTGCCAGGGTCACTGCTTGCTTGTAGGCGTACCGGGTTTGGCCAAAACACTTTTGATAAATACCATTGCAACCACATTGCATCTAAGCTTTAAACGTATTCAGTTTACGCCGGATTTAATGCCGAGCGATATCTTAGGTGCAGAAACACTTGACAGCAACAGAAACTTTGTTTTTAATAAAGGCGCTATCTTTGCAAACATCATCCTTGCCGATGAAATAAATCGTACACCTCCCAAAACACAGTCTGCGTTACTGGAAGCCATGCAGGAATATTCCGTTACGGTAGCTGGTCACTCCTATCCGCTGGAAAAACCATTCTTTGTACTGGCAACTCAAAACCCGATTGAACAGGAAGGTACGTATCCGCTACCTGAAGCACAGCTCGATCGTTTTATGTTCAACCTGATCCTTGACTACCCGGATTACGCGTCTGAAGTAGCCATTGTTAAAAATACCACATCTGGCATTACAACTACATTACAGTCGGTTTTAAATGCAGAGAAAATTATGGAATACCAGAAACTGGTTCGCAGAGTTCCGGTTCCTGATAATGTAATTGAATATGCAGTAAAGCTTGTGCACAAAACGCGTAAAGACGGTCCTGATGCTCACGAGTGGACGAAGAAGTACCTTGATTGGGGTGCAGGCCCGAGGGCTTCTCAAAACCTTATTATTGCGGCAAAATGTACGGCCTTGTTAAAAGGCAAATACTCTCCGGATATTGAAGATGTAAAAGCTATTGCGTTGCCGGTTTTACGACATAGAATTGTTCGCAACTTCAAAGCTGAAGCCGAAGGAATTTCTACTGATGAAATCATTAAAAAATTGCTGTAAGCTTAAAGCCTAATGCGAAAGGCTGAAGGCGTAATCATTTATTGCGAAATAATATAAAATACAAATGGGTTAGAATCGAGCGGTTTTAACCCATTTTTCATTAAGAATAAAAGCTAATAAATTTGGCTATTCTTTCTTTAAGCAGATTAAATTCATAATTCATAATTCATAATTCA
>NZ_JBQCDF010000113.1:0-24767 GCF_051961495.1 Cytophaga sp.
GGACAGGCTTGATGCAAAAGAACCAAGAGATCAAAGCTTTCCGCGGCGAATGAAGCCGTTGCGGCATTCGTAGATAAATCTTTAACTTAAACTAGATTGTTGATGTATAGCCCACGACTGAAGTCGTGGGTTATGTTTTTATAGGCGTTCAGCCTTCAGCTTTACGCACTTGGCCTTAATCAAAAATCGACTGTATATCTTCTCTGCTCAGGGCTTTGAAGAAAGTCTCTTCTGAACTGATCAGATCGTTTGCGAGCTTGAGTTTATTTTTCTGAAGATTTAAAATCTTTTCTTCAACGGTATTCTTGGTGATGAATTTATATGTGAACACGGTATTCTTTTGTCCGATCCGGTACGCTCTATCCACCGCCTGTGCTTCAACCGCCGGGTTCCACCATGGATCCAGCAGGAATACATAATCTGCAGCTGTGAGGTTCAGACCTAAGCCTCCGGCTTTCAATGAAATTAAAAATACTCGGATATCTTCTTCTTTTTGAAAACGTTCCACCTCTGCCTGCCTGTCACGGGTTTGCCCATCGAGGTATGCATATTTAATACCTGCTTTATCCAGCTGTTCTGCGTACAACTGCAAATGTTTTACAAACTGCGAGAACACAAGAATTTTATGATCGAGGTCAAGCGCGTTATGCAGCATATGATTTACATCATCCATTTTGCCTGAAGTTCCTTCAAAGGTTTCTTCGATCAGGCTTGGGTGATTAGCAATCTGGCGCAGCTTGGTCAAGCCCTGTAAAAGCAGGATCTGGCTGCCGGCCAATCCTTTTTCATCAATCGATTCAAGAATTAAATTCCTGTAATTCGATTTTACCTTTTCGTACTCAGCTTCCTGATCCGGCGTCATAATGCAGTAATGGATGTTCTCGATCTTTTCCGGCAGGTCTTTCACCACCTGCGATTTTTGTCTGCGCAGGATGAAAGGTTTTATAATACTGTATAAACGTTTCGTTTTTGTTTCATCCTGTTTCTTTTCAATCGGATTCAGGAATTCATTTCTGAAGAACTGCTGTGTGCCCAGCAAACCGGGATTTACAAAGGTCATCTGCGACCACAGATCCATCGTACTATTCTCCACCGGTGTACCCGTTAAGATTAGTCTGTGCTTGCTGTTCAATTCTTTTACGGCTTTCGCAATAATTGATTCCGGATTCTTGATTACCTGAGATTCATCCAGAATGGTATAATAGAACTGGTATTGTTTGAACAGTTCTATGTCAATCCGGATGGTACCATAGGAAGTAATGATCAGGTCATAATTCTGGAACTGCTCTGCATTTTTTGCCCGGTTAATACCTGTATAATTCAGGATTTTTAATTCCGGTGTGAATTTGCGTGCTTCCATTTCCCAGTTGTATACCAGAGATGTTGGCATGATGAGTAAGCTTGCACGCCCTTCGGATTGTTCTTTCAATGACTGTAGCAAAGCCAGTGTCTGTACGGTTTTACCCAAACCCATATCGTCTGCCAGGCAACCGCCGAAATTATACTGATTCAGGAACCGCATCCAATTATACCCGGCTTTCTGGTAAGGTCTCAGTTCGCCTTTAAATTCAGCAGGCAGTGTATAATCTTCAATCTCCTGGAAGTCGCGTAAACGTTCAAGTTTACGATCCATGGAAACCTGCGCCAGACGGTCGTTCTGAAGTTCTTTCACCAAAGCCATATGGTGCTTGCGCAGCTTCAGATCATCGGCATCATTTTCAATGAAAGAGAACAAGTCTGAATACTGGCTGAACCACTCTTCAGGAATAACAGCGATTTCGCCATTCGGTAATACAAATTCCTTTTTCTTTTTCAGGATATATTGTTTCAGCTTCAGGAACGGTATTTCAAATTCGCCGAAACGTACTACTGCATAAATATCAAACCAGTCGTGATTTTCTTTCAATTCTAAAATTATAGAAGAAGCGCCAACGAAAAAACGCTTACCATCTTTAAGGTTCTGACGGATCACCAGGCCTTGAGCTTCCAGTGCATCGCGGTTGGCAGAGAGCCAGGAGAACATCTTTGATTTCTCGAGTGTAACCTTTCCGTTCTTGAATTCCAATTCGGAGTTTCGCAGAATGTCAAGGAATGCTTTCTCTTTATCCGAATCGCGTTTTACTTTATGGAAAATATATGAGTCGTCGGTCTTTTCCATTTTCACAAAAGACGGTGAAAGTTTGTCTGATGAAAAAATGAAGCTGCCGTATTGAAAATCCAGACTCAGCAGAATTTTATTTTCTTCAGAAACCTCCACTTCCGTACCGTTCCCTTCTTCGCCAAACAACGAGGTCGGCGCTTTCACAACAGCCAGTTCTGTAATGGTTAATACAGGTTTTGGCGAATACTCTTCTGCATGGATGGTGAATCCTTTCGCATGCACGTCAAATGAAGCTACAATCTGTGTAACAAATTTTTCATAATAGGTCTCTTCCATTTTACGCGGGACCAGAATGAATTTTTTGTTCAGGAACGGTTTCAGTTTATTGCCGTCAACATCTTTGTTGAAATGATACACGGTATTGTCGACCAGCAGCCAGGCCGGCATGCTGCATACGATGATGGCATTCTTATATTGAAAATCAATTTTCTGTCCGTCGTATTTGATTGTCGGGAAATAATGGGTGTTTTCTTCATTGCGCATGAAGTGAAATAAAATGCTTGCCTTTTCAGGTGCCAGCGCCAGTCGTTTCCACGTTGGTTCGCCATCATGCCCCATTTCAAACAACATTTTATTTTCAAGCAGACACAGGATCTCGTTTTTCTTCAATTCAATATACGAGCGTATTGCGTCCTGTATAAGCTCATCACCTTTTTCCTTATGGTAGATCTTTAGAAAAAATTCCGCAGGTGTGATTTTCTTGTTATAAAATTTCTTTACAATCGCCTCCTGCTGGATTGAGTCAATCAGTTTGATCAGTTTAAAGTCTGTTTCATCCAGTTCACGTGCAAATTCATCGGCATTCTTGGCAGAAATGTTCTGGTGCTTCAGTGTGAGCCTGCGCTGGTGATCCAATTGAATTACAAAAGATTCAAAAAGATACCCCAGGTACTCATGCTCAAACAGCGAGTAAATGATTTGAAACGGTTCTGTGGTTGATACTTTCACTTTACAACAGTTTAAGGCGACTGAATCAATAGCTGTCAGGAAACTTTCCTTCAAACTATTTCATCAGAAAAGTAATTTACAATATAGTAAACTGCCCTTCTTTTTGTGTGAAGTTTTGGGAGAATTTATTCACAAAAATGTGTGCTTATGCACTACAAATGCTTCTTCAAATCAAGCTTGGAAGCTATAATTGAAGGTCTTATGGCTGCAAGGAAAGAAATACAAACTACGGTACAGGAAATCCAGATCAGATCGCTCCAGCGAAGTTCTACCGGATATTCTTTAATAATAGACGTTTCTGTACCAATGGAAACGAAACCATAATGCTGCTGCAGATAACAAATGCCTACGCCAAAAACCAGTCCGATGGCTGCACCCGAAAACGCAATCAGCAAACCTTCTGAGAGAAACAGATTCCGGACAAATGATTTAGTAGCGCCCATTGCTTTCAGCACGGCTATGTCTTTACGTTTGTTCAGCGTGAGCATGGTTAAACAGAAAAATATCCCGACAGAAGAAATTGCCAGGATAAAACTAAGCATAACATTCACTACGAGTTTTTCAACCAGAATCGCCTTCAGCAAACCCTTGTGTTGTTCATCGCTGTTGAGTATAAGAAAAGAGGAACCCAGCTTTTGTTTTAACCGGTCCTGTACATCATCAATATCAGCGCCTTCGGCTATTTTGATTTCAAGTGAGGTACGCTCATTTTCATAATTCATGAGTTCGCGCGCAAAATCAAGTGGTACAAAAACATAATTGTCGTCATATTGTTTTTCAATAGCAAAAACGCCGCCCACATGTATGGAGCTTATTCTGAATGCATCGATTGAAGTAATTTTTTTTATTTTATCCTTATCCGGATAATAGATTTGTACGGGAGAGAACTGATTGTTTACCGGTACAGACAATTTATATTGCACGCCTCTGCCGATGAGCGCCATGTTCTTCCCATGCCGGAACATGTTTACACTACCGTCAACAATGAATGAATCCATTCTGTGTTGTGAAGCAAAATTTTCTGAAACGCCTTTGATCTTGATCACATCGGTCTCATTTTTATAACTGAGCACGGCATTATCCTCGATCACCTGGGTAATGATGAAAACGCCGTCTGTGCCTTGCATCACACGCAAAAGACTATCGGTCATTTCAAATGTCTTGCCCTCACGAGGTGTAATTTTTATTTCCGGATCAAAAGAGTTGTACAGCGAACGGATCAGGTTTTCCATGCCGTTGAAAACAGACATGCCAATTACCAATACCATGGTTACTGCTGCCACTACCAGAATGGATAGCGCGGATATTACATTGATGAGAAGCAGGTTCTTCCCTGAAAAATAATAGCGGCGGGCAATAAATAAAATTGACTTCAATGGCTTTGATAGATATTAGAAATGATTATTCTTTCAGTCCCGGATATTCATTCGGATCAAAGTTCTCATCTTCTTTTTTAGGAATGGCTATTTTAGACATAACCTCATCCATATGGTTTGCATAATCCACGTTATCATCCAGATAGAAGACAATCTCGGGAATAATACGAACTTGTTTGCGAATACGCTCGCCTAATAATTTTCTTAATTCTTTGCTCTGTGCCTGAATTTCTTTCAGCATGCTTTTTTTGTCTGCAGCCATCATGATGCTCAGGTAGAGTTTAGCCACGCTTAAATCGGGACTCATACGGACTGTTGTGATGGAAATAAACACATTGCCAAAAAGCATTCTGCTTTCCTTCAAAAAGATGTCAGCCATTTCTTTCTGAATCAATCTTGCTACCTTTTGTTGTCTTACACTTTCCATATTTTCTGTTTATTCTAAAACCTTTGTTAAAGGAGCTGTAAAAATACAAAAAAGAGTCGGGTAATGTTCCATTCTGCTTATCTTCAAAGCGAAAAAATGCTTAATTTGGTATAAAATTGAGTCTACATGCGGTTCCAGTGATTCATCGCAGATTGTGTGAATCAAAACCCTCCGGGAGTTTGTTCTTCTGAGAATAAACAGCATTCATTAAAATGGACCCCGGAAGGTTGATGTTCATTGCCAGAACTGTATTATTGACTATAAAATTAAACGCCTGTGTTAGAGTTTTTAAGAAAATTAGATCCTTTCCGTCTGCTGATTGTAGCGATCATAGCCTTCCTGGTTCGCTTTTACTGGTTTACGGATGAAGTATATATCATACCTTCTTTACAATGGCTGTCTGTCGGTGAAATGATGGGCTTCCAAAAGGTGTTGTACAAAGACATCTGGACTTCTTTGGAACCATTCAGTGCCGGCATGTATTACATAATCGAATACCTGTTCGGCAAATCCATCATGGCTCTGCGCATACTCTCGCTGTTGCTGTGCCTGATTCAGGCTTTTCTGTTTAATTACTATGTTACGCAAACAAATATCTACGACCAGAGAACTTCTTATCCTGCATTTTTTTACGTGCTGTTCAGTTCCATCAATTATGATTTCTTTACGCTATCGCCGGTACAGATGGGCTTAACATTCATGCTCCCGGTTATGTATTTTCTTTTTAAAGATGTGCGTATGGGAGAAAAATCCAGGAACCATTTCTTTGCCGGTGCCTGTCTGGGCGTGGCGTCCTTGTTCTATCTGCCGTTTGCCTGCTTCATTATCTTTATCGTATATTCTTTCTTTGTATTCAGCTCGTTTGATTTCAAACGTTTCTTTCAACTATTGTTTGCCTTTCTTTTCCCCTGGCTGATGGTGTTCTCTTACTATTACCTCAACGGTTCGTTTTATGAGGTGGTTGAGAACCTGATCAAAGGAACGTTATATACAGCACCTGTTTATTATGCCGACTTCTTCTCGATCATCAAAGTTGGGTTGCCTTCTACCGTAATTGCAGTGCTGGCATTCATGTATGTTACTTCACAAAGTAAATTCCTGAACTTTCAGTATTCAAGCATGAAGATCATGATCATGTGGTTTTTGAATGGCTTGTTTGCATTTTTGATTATGAAAGAATGGGGCTTTTTTAATATTTATATTGTGGTTCCGGTATTTACATTCTTCACGGTGTTTCTGTTTATCGAGATTGAACGTGCCTGGCTGCGGGAAAGTATTTTCTGGACCATTGCAATATTATTGATCCTGATTCACCTGCACAACAAGCGGATCGATACGGATCACGCACGTTCGAACAACTCTTCTATCCTGGTATTAAGAAATGCGGAAGTACGCTACGATGGCACTCCGATCCAGGGAAGCAATATTCTCTTGCTGGGCGATAACCCGGCTGCATTGATCCATAACAAACAGTCGACCATTTACGCAGACTGGAATCTGGCGTTGCGCCATTTCGGTAATCTGAATGATTATGAGAACATCTCAAACATTTATACCAACCTGCTTGAAAATAAACCGGATTATATTTTAGATAACATCTCCATGATGCCGCAGTTGATGGAGCGTATTCCGGAATTGAAAACGGTTTACCAGCCGTCGTACGATAAAAAAGTTTATAAGCGGGTGAAATAAAAATCTGCTCTGAATCCGAATATTATTATTGACTGTTACAGTTTACTGAAATAAAAAAGTCCCGCCGAAACAGCAGGACTTTTTTATTCTTCTCTAAATCTATAAGGTTTTGAAACTATAATCTGACTGATTTAACCAACGAAACCTTATAGGTTTTGTTGGTTAAAGAATCTTTACACGCAGGCAATTTTGTTTACCCTGCCTTCGTGTCTGCCGCCTTCAAACGGCGTTTCGATAAACATTTTTACGCAGGCAATCGCTTCTTCCAATGGAATGAAGCGTGCAGGTAAGCACAATACGTTTGCATTGTTGTGCTGACGGGTAAGCATGGCGATCTCCGGAGTCCAGCAAAGGCCGGCACGAATGTTCTGGTGCTTGTTTGCTGTCATGCATACACCGTTGCCGCTGCCGCAGATCAGGATGCCGAATGTTGCCTTGCCGGTTTCAACCGCTGTGGCTACAGGGTGTGAAAAATCCGGATAATCAACAGACGCGTCAGAAAACGGACCGCAGTCGATTGTTGTATGTCCCTGGGATTCCAGGAATGCAATAATTTCTTTTTTGTAGGTATAACCGGCATGGTCACCACCCAGAGCAATTGTATAGGCCATAATTTAATTTTGTTCTGCTTCTTTTAATTTTCTTTTATAAACCACTGCGCTTACAAATATGCTTCCTTCGTATAGCAAGAGCATAGGTATTAACATCAGCATCATGCTCAACATGTCCGGAGAAGGCGTTACAATTGCCGCAATAACGGCCATCACAAGTATCGCATGTCTTCTGTAATTTCTCATAAACATCGGTGTCATCATTCCCATTAAAGACAGGAAGTAAACAACTACCGGCAGCTGGAAAATAACGCCTCCGCCCAATGCCATCATACACAACGTTGAAATGTAAGAAGTCACATCAAAGTTATTTTGAATGGATGGGTCTAACTGATAATTGGCTAAAAAGTTAATAGCCAGAGGTGCGATAATGTAATATCCAAAAAGGATGCCTACAAAGAACAGAAATGATACGCCTAACACCACACCCCGGACATTTTTACGTTCGTTTGGATGCAATGCAGGTGATACAAAAGACCAGATCTGATAAATAATAAACGGAAACGCTACAATCACTCCGGTGATCAGTGCGGACATAATGTGCATGGAGAACTGCCCTGTCATGGTGCGGCTCATCAGCGTGAAATTCATGTTGCCTACACAAAAATCAAAGTAATTACACAATATCCTGAAGGTAAAAAAATCCGGCCTTGATGGAGCCATTAAAATTTCATGGAAAATAACATCCATATAAATAAAAGCGATGATAGAAATTACTATCACCGCTATTATTGATTTCATTATGTGTTTCCTTAATTCATCAAGATGATCAAAAAAGGACATCTCTTTCTTTGTGTTGTCTTCCACAAAACTTGTTTTATGCTATTAGATATACAATGGATATTGTGCCATCCAGTTATTTACGTCTTTACGAACTGTTTCGATCACTGAATCTTTTGTCTGGTTCATAAGAACCGTGTCAATCATTTCAACAATTCGGATCATGTCGTCGCCAACCATACCACGGCTGGTAATTGCCGCTGTACCAACACGCATACCAGAAGTAACGAACGGTGATTTGTCGTCAAACGGAACCATGTTTTTATTGATCGTGATATCTGCACGGATCAATGCGTTCTCAGCTTCTTTACCTGTAATATTTTTGCTTCTCAGGTCAATCAGCATTAAGTGGTTATCTGTACCTCCGGAAATGATATCGTAGCCTTTTTTCAAAAATGCTTCAGCCATGATCTGTGCATTTTTCTTGATCTGCTGTGCATATTTCAAATAATCATCTGACAAGGCTTCCTGGAACGCAACTGCTTTTGCAGCGATCACGTGCTCTAACGGACCACCTTGCGTACCCGGGAAAACACCCATGTCAAGCACATTTGACATCATGCGTACTTCGCCTTTTGGTGTTTTTAAACCGAATGGGTTTTCAAAATCCTTGCCCATCATGATTACGCCACCACGCGGACCTCTTAATGTTTTATGGGTAGTTGTAGAAACGATGTGACAATGCGGAATCGGATTGTTCAACAAACCTTTTGCAATTAAACCTGCCGGGTGAGAAATATCTGCCAACAAAATAGCGCCAACGCTGTCAGCAATTTTACGGAAACGCACATAATCCCAGTCACGGGAATAAGCAGAAGCTCCGCAAATAATCATTTTAGGTTTTACTTTTAATGCAGTTGCTTCAACTACATCCATGTTGATCAAACCTGTTTCTTTTTCAACGCCGTAGAAATGTGCCTGAAAATATTTACCAGACATGTTTACCGGTGAACCGTGTGATAAGTGGCCGCCGTGCGATAAATCGAAACCTAAGATTGAATCCCCCGGGTTCAGGCATGCAATCATGATGGCAGCATTTGCCTGTGCACCGGAGTGCGGCTGTACGTTTGCCCACTCAGCACCAAATAATTTTCTCAAACGGTCGATCGCGATCTGCTCTATCTGGTCCACAACCTGGCAGCCTCCGTAATAACGCTTGCCCGGAAGGCCTTCAGCATATTTATTGGTAAGTACACTTCCCATTGCTTCCATTACCTGTTTAGAAGTAAAGTTTTCAGAAGCAATTAATTCAATGCCTTCTTCCTGACGGTGAGCCTCTTTATTGATCAAATCAAATATTTGAGTATCTCTGGCTGTTGTGCGAATAGGTGCAGTAATCATACGTTTTGATTGGTGATTTTAGGCCTCAAAATTACGGCTTTTCGGGCAGGTTAAAAAAGGAAAGCGTAAATAAATCACTTTATGGCCTGCTTACAGGGTTAAAGACAAGGGCATCTGTTTGTATGATTCGTGCATATAGGCTTAATATGATCTTAATAATATCTGTAAAAGACTATCATTCAAAGATCTATATGAGAATTCGATATTTTAGCTATATTTGGTTTCATCATTTATTACCATGAACATTCTAAAAAAATCAGCTTTCTACACCATCCTGTTTTTGAGTACAACGGTTTCCGTCCAGGCTCAAAAAGTTGAGGATATTTTTTCGAATACAGA
This sequence comes from Cytophaga sp., assembly GCF_051961495.1. Lineage (NCBI taxonomy): Bacteria > Pseudomonadati > Bacteroidota > Cytophagia > Cytophagales > Cytophagaceae > Cytophaga > Cytophaga sp. The sequence goes on from NZ_JBQCDF010000113.1 coordinate 9,676, forward strand.
TTATACCGTTACCTGGATGGGTATCGATTATTCACATGCCAAAGTGGTCGGCTCTGTAATTCAGTGGGGATTTAACCCGCCCGTTACTAAAAATGATTTGAAGGATCGTTATTTCGCTGCCTGGAATTATCTGTTCCTGGACGAGGCAGACAAGTACAACATTGCAGAAATGCTGCACCGCAAATATGTGAACACTGATATCAGCATGATCAAAAAAATCAATGACAATACTTCCGTGGATTCAATTGAAGTAAAGATCACACCTTACTACAGCCTGCAGGATATACAGTCTTTTGTAAGTGCCTATCCGGCTATTGAGAAGCCTGGCATTGGCCTGGTGTTTATTACTGAAAGTATGAACAAAACTGCGCAAGAAGCTTTTTACCATGTAGTATTTTTTAATACACAAACAAAAGAAGTATTGCTGCATGAGCGTATGCGCGGAACACCGGGAGGTTCAGGCGTGCGTAATTATTGGGCAGGCTCATATTATAAAATTATCGAAACGATCGAGTCTACTACGTATTCAAAATGGAAAGCAAAATTTGGCGGTAAAGCAGTAAACAAGCCGGCGCCGACGTGGTAACATTGTACGCCCCTTCGCCGCGGCGAAGAGTGTATAAATGAACTTCTATTTAACCCTGCCCTTTTCCAATACCAGCGTATGCTCAATGCATTGCGGCAGTTCGCTTTTGTAATGCGAAACATAGATCAGTGTTTTCTCCATGTTTGCACACACAGCATCTACAATACCTGTAAACCGACGGATCTGCGCTTTGTCTAGCCCCTGGCAAGGTTCATCCAGAATCAGCAGCGGCGGATTTTTAACCAGCGCCCTTGCAAGCAGCAGTAACCGTTGCTGGCCTAACGATACTTTATAAAATTGTTTTTGCTTGAGTTCAATAATATCCAGCGCTTCCATCCAGTAGGTTACAATCTTCTGCTGCAGTACGGTTAAGCGTGTGGATGAACCGATCTGGTCGTTGATGCCGGATGCGACAATTTCAAAGCATGTGGTTTTGTCCTGCGAAAATCCGCCCAACGAATAATCATTCTTCGCCATGGCTTGCGATTGTATGAAACTGGTGCCGCGCAAAAAATGGTTGTGCATTTCAGGCGACACATAACCGATCTTTTTCTTGATCTCCCAGATGCTTTCACCGTTGCCGCGCTTCTGGTCAAACAGCCACACATCATTCAGGTACACCTGCGGATTGTCGGCATTGATCAGACTCAGCAAGGTTGATTTTCCGGAGCCGTTATGCCCTAGCAATGCCCAGTGTTCGCCACATTTAACAGTCCAGGAAACATCATCCAGGATTTTTTTATCGCCGAACGAAATGTTCACGTGATTCATCTGCACGGCAACCTCAAACGGAGCATGCGATGCAACAGAAATTTCTTTCAGTTCTTCCGCATGCAAAAATATACCGGTAGTAATTTTTTCTTCTACAAAGAATTCCTCGTCTTTGTTCACCACCCGCATGTTTCCTTTTTCCAGCAGGAAAATCTGGTCGGCTGCTTCGGGGATCTCATTTGCCGCGGTGATCAGCACAACCATTATGTGTTGTTCTTTTAGTTTTTTCAACAATGCATGTAATACCTCACGTGTTGCAGTATCGAGTCCGATAAAAGGCTGGTCAAGGATTAAAACATCGGGCTTGGCGAGTAATGCCAGCGCCAGCTGCAGACACTTACCTTCACCGTTCGACAGTTCTATTACCGGCTGGTGCAGTTTTTCTGTAAGATTCAACTGTATCACAACATCGTTCAGTTTACTTTCGGAAGGCTGTTCTTTTGAAAGAATTTTATATGCCGTCGGAAAATCCTCTCCGTAGTTGCGATCATACCGCTGGCCAAAATACGAACGTGTTTCAAATGCATATCTGAAATCATGTTGCTGTTGCACCACAATTTTTTTCAGGTCCGGCGAAGCGTATTCGAGTGTTCCTTCCGTAACCGGAATGTGCTGCGCGATGATTCTTGCCAGCAAGGTTTTGCCGCTGCCGGAAGCACCGGTAAGTACAACACACTCCCCCTGTTGGATAGAGAAAGACAGGTTGTTGAGAAGAACTTCCTTATCTATGGAAAGTGAAATGTTGCGGGCTGAGATGATGGGTGTAGGCATGAATGGATGTTGATGTATTTGTAGTCAATCCGCCGCGGCGGACACTACGTTAAGACTGGCGCCAGAGAAGACGATGTTATAGTCAACCCTCCAAGGTTAAAACCCTTGGAAGGTCTCCGATGATGAACGATGCTTATTTCTTAACAAATATTGTCTAATCGTGAGCGACTGTGCCATTGTTTCAAACGATGGTATCAGTTAAGATTACTGAATAAAGCAGAAGTTAAAACATACAATATCGTACAATGATAAATATCCCCATCAAAATTATAAAAGCTGATCCAATAAATCCTCTAATGATGGCGTAAGATTTTCCTGCGGGAGTATATTTTGAAATTAAATAAGTCAACATCAGTTGAATCGCTCCCATCATTATCATTCCTGTACCATATCCAATTTCCTTTGCCATTATCCAAGGTTTGTATTTCTTTGCTTAAAAGACAATCTTTCTCATTGAACCCTCCAGGGTTTAAAACCCTTGGAGGGTCGGTTGTGAACGTTACTCATTTCTTAACAAGTATTCTGTGGTGATAAACATACCGATGCCATCGCTTGAAGCGATGGCATCGGTGTTAGATTGCTATTAGCGAACGTTGTGTGTGTGTCACAGAACAAGAAGTAACTGTTATGCAACCACTTTGTTTGAAATTTGTTTTTTGTTCGCCGCGGCGAATGGAATTTGTGGATCAATCCTGCTCCATCAACACATCAATCAATTCGATCACGGCCTTGCTCATGCTGTTGTTATTGTCCAGCAGCGGGTTGATCTCTGTGAATTCCCAGATGCGGATATTATTCAAACGTTTTAAAGTATCCACCACCTGCTTGGCTTCGGGTAATAACAATCCGTTATATACCGGTGTGCCTGTTCCTGTAGAAACACTGGTGTCCAGTACGTCCACATCAAATGATACATATACCGCATCGTAACCGGCAAAATAATTTACCGCATGATCCAGTATGTGTGTCAGCCCTTTTGCTTTTACATCATACGGACTGAAATGATTCAATTTATAATCACGGATCAGGTGGTATTCCTGGATTTCAAAATCGCGCAGACCGATAAAGAAAATATCTTCCGGACCAATCTTCGGTGTGAACCGGCTTGCTCCGCAGTGTTTCAATTCTTCCCAGAATGGTTTTAACCCAGCATCTATATTGCTGCGTGAAAGTTCCACGTTATCATACCCCATAGATGCCGACAGCGACATCCCGTGAATATTGCCCGATGGTGTTGTATAGGGCGTATGTAAGTCTGCATGTGCATCTACCCAGATCACACCCAGTTTCTTTTTCATGCCAATCGCTTCACGCAAACCAGCCATGATACCAATGGCGTTGCTGTGGTCGCCACTGATAATGAGCGGGTATTTATCTTTAACAATAGCACTGATCTCTTTCGCAGTATTATTATTCAATTCAGATAATAGTTTAGCGTATTTACCCTGCGCATAGGGACCAAACTCTCCTCTTTTCTCCGGATAGCTGGATAGTACTTTTTTAGTGAAATTTTTCAGGATCGGGTTCGCACGCTCTGAATCTGCCACAAGAAGAGCGTCTAAAGCCAAAGATGTACCAAGACGTTGTGCACCAATATCAGAAGGAACAGAAACAAGTATGTCTGGTTTTTTCATAAATAAAGAATTACGATTAATTTGTATTGTAATGATACGAAATCCTTTCTAGATTGATCATACAATAACCAGCTCAATTTTATGATAAAGTTTTATATTTCATTCACCGCATTCGTCTTCTTGATGTTATGCAGCTGCGCCGGTCATAAAAAACGATCTGCTGTAAGCCATGTTGATACGACTTCTGCTGCTCATGTTAAATATGAAGATGTTGCAGATGTTATGCCTGGCAGCAATGAGCAAATTGACTTGTTCCGGCAACAGGTTTCATTTTATGGATTCAATGATATTGACGGTTGGAAATTATACATGAAAGAAGACAGCGTTTTTACTTTTGAATTGAACGGGACAAAAACTGTTTTTGAATGCTCAAAACCTGCTAAGATACCAGGGGTTGCAGGCGTGCGCTATTATTCAAAAAAGGTTCTTCAAGCAACTGATACAATATTGCAGAAAAAACGTTTTTCATCCGTAACACTGATTGAACAACCTACCTATGACCTGGCGAGTAACTTCAGTGATGTGCCTCCATTCAAGGTCGTTGTCACCTTTGAAGATAATGGTACCTATACTGGTTTTTCTGGTAATGGTTTTTATGTAGGCAATCCGGTCATTAATGATATCTGGGTGCTGGATAGTTTAAGCGGAATCAAATTTTCTGAACGTTAATTTCCGTATGGAAGGCCGCGGCTGGAGTTTCATCTGAATGATGCAAAAATTTACGGTTTCAGCGGATGCTCTGACTTCCACGGATTTTTTTATTTCGTCAAAAATAATATTCAGTTTACCTCCTTTGAAGCAGGTGAAAAAGATTGTACAAACGCCAGTGATGGGGCCTTCCTGGCTTTGCTCAGCAAAAAGCGATTTGCATATTCTTTTGAACCGAATGGTTTAAAGCTTACCGCCCGCGATGGCAGTGCCATCTTTTTTAAAAAGGTTGATTGAAATAGAATTGCTGTAAAACAAAAAGATCCCGCAGTGCCTGCGGGATCTTTTTGTTTATAATTAGAATGAATGTTATCAGTATGCCTGGTAAGATGCTGTTGAGTAAACACTCGTTCCGCCTGAATTTTTGAAAGCAAGATCCAGTCTGTATCCGCTTGAAGAACAGGTTCCGTCAAAAACAAAATTAGCGCCATCCAAACGGTAACCTGCCGTCGCGCTCCATGTCCCTTTTGTTACACCTAGCAGATGAATCGGATTGGTTGTCAGGTCTACTGTATATTCAACCTTCCCTTGTTTCAATACATACGGACCACCGTAGCTCGCACCACAGTTTGACCAGATAAACGGTGTAGAAAGATCGCAAACAAATTTGTCTCCGTCTCTTGAAATACCATATTCACTTGCCTCTGCAAATGCGCCCGGTATGCTTAAATACGTTTGTGTATCAATGGCTGTATCGCCTTCAACTTTTAAAGAGATTCCTGTTGCTGTTCCGTTGCCGGTATATGTTTTCTTTCTGAAAACGTTCCATTCTCTGATCACATTCGCATTACCTGTACCTGTTGAGTCAAATGTCAGTTCAAGCTGACCTCTTACTTTATGTGTAACCGTAACCGTAGTTGTTGCTGTAAACAAATCCAGGAATGTTCCGCCATCAACGTTTGTCACATAAGCCGTACCATTATAAGTAATGGACTGCTTGTTCACATTATACAATACTTTATAATCGTTGTATACAATTTTCAATTTTGCACCCGCATCCGCAAAAGTGGTTCCCGATACAAGTGTTACATCAATACTGCCGCTCAATACTCTTGAACCGCAATTTACACCGGTTTGAGAGTAATCAATGGTAAAATTTTTTGTATTGAATGTTACCTTGCCGCAAGGCAGTATGGCACCTGAAGTTCTTTGTGCAGATGCATCTTTATAATCCTGTGAGTTGAAAACGGTTTCAATATCACTATATACTTTGTCCATTTCATTTCTGGCATTGGCATCATCGGCCTTTGAACCATCCGGATATACAGGAGTTGTTTCCGGTGTCTTTTTTGTACAGCTGGCAGAAGCTATTGCAAGCCCCAAAAGTACGCAGTAAACGATTTTCTTCATTTTTTTATCTGTGTTAGTTAGTACTAAATGTATTTTAAGGTATTAAATGTAACCTATATTCACGTTATTTCAATTAACATGCCAGTATACGTTCAGTTGAAAGTAAATGTTTGATATTCACAAGTTTGAATTAACTTAGGACTATAATCCCTCGCATTGATGTGTATATGGAATTAAAAATAAATATTACATGTTATAACATGTAATTAGGCGACTATTATATTATGGAGAAAACAAATGTATATACCGTATTGCTGTTGCTGTTATTTATGGCAGTTGGCACCGCAAATAAACCTAATACACACATGCAGGAAGAAAAAATCAAGCTGCTGTATGTATATGATCCTTTGTGTGGTTGGTGTTATGGCTTCGGACCGGTAGTAGAAAAAATCGAAAGAAATTATAAGGCTGATGTCGAGGTAGAAATTATCAGCGGCGGCATGATCATGGGCGATCGCATTGCGCCTGTGGGGAACATGGCAGATTACATCCTTCAGGCCATACCCCGCCTGGAGCGTATGACAGGCGCGGAATTTGAAGAACCATATAAACAGCTGCTGAAAGAAGGGACATACGTTACTTCTTCTGAAAAGCCATCGGTGGCCTTGTGCGTTTATAAGTCCTTTAAAAAAGACAGTGCCGTTTCTTATGGCCATACCATACAGACTTCTTTCTATAAATATGCTAAAGATCTGAACAACGATACGCTGTATGCTGACATTGCAAAGTCTTTCGGCATTGACCGTTCACAGTTCCTGGACCGCATGAAAGACTCCACGTACCTGAATCAGGCGCACGCTGAATTCAAAAAGGCTACAGAGCTTGGTGTAACAGGCTTTCCAACGGTTTTCATGAAACAAGGAAACGGCTATGTTAAAATTTCAGAAGGGTATGCAAGCTATGAATCGATTGAAAAATATATTCAGAAAGAAATGAAATCTGCTGCTGAGAAAAAATAACGCAACCGCAATGTATCTATGGAACGCAGAAAATTTATTAAAACAGCCGCTTTGGCGGGTACAGCTATGATAGGATTACATCAATTTGCACGGGCCTGGGACAATGAACCCACCATTGGCGCCGCGATGCCGGTATTGTTTGTTGGCCACGGCAGCCCCATGAATGCTATTGAGCAGAATAAATTTAATGCAGCCTGGAAAGAGCTTGGTAAAAACCTGCCCGCACCGAAAGCCATCATGGTTGTTTCGGCTCACTGGGAAACCGTTGGTACGAAGGTAACAGCTATGGCCAGACCTATGACGATTCATGACTTCGGCGGCTTTCCGAAAGAACTGCACGAAGCGCAATACCCGGCACCGGGCTCGCCGGAATTTGCCAAAACAACTACGGAACTTCTTAGCAAATGGCAGGTACATGAAGATCACACATGGGGGCTCGACCACGGCACCTGGTCTGTATTGATGCCCATGTATCCGGAAGCAAAAATTCCGGTATACCAGATGAGTCTCGATGTACGCAAAAAACCGGAAGAACAATTTGCTCTGGCGCAGGATCTGTATGAATTGAGAAAACGCGGTGTGCTGATCATCGGCAGCGGCAACATTGTACACAACCTGCGCATGATCAAATGGGACGACTCAAGCTACGATTGGGCCATTGCTTTCAACAACACGGTAAAAGAACATATTTCGAAAGGCGATAATTACATGCCATTGATCCAGTATTCACAACTGGAGAACAGTCGATATGCGATTCCTACTGCCGAGCATTATTTGCCATTGCTCTACGCTCTGGGTTTGAAAACAAAAACTGATACCGTCTCTTTCTTTAATGATGTAACCACAAACGGTTCCATTGCCATGACCGGCTTGCTGATCAGCGGGGCGCAATAAGCTTTTGTTCTCAGTGAACACTGGCTATAATACAATGTCGTTTAGTAAGGGTAAAGAATATAAAATAGTCTCCCTTCCTCAACTGTATTGTTCTTTCTTTTTCTTTATTGTTCTTTTGTTCCCGCCTGATGGGGACAGGCTTTGATACAAAAGAACCAAAAGATCAAGGCTTTCCGCCGCGGCAGATCAAATATGCTAATTTTTGATTGTTCGCCGGGGCGAATGAGGCCGTTGAATGTTGAGATAGCATCTTCCAACTGAACGACATTGAGCTATAAATACACTAGGTATTTTAACTTTTAGAAACTAAATTTGATGCTAATAACATCAGCTTTAGTTTCTTTTAGTTTAATACTTTTAATTCCAGATGAAAAAAATCAGCCTGCTGGCACCCATGTTATTTTTGGGCCTTCTTTCGTGTTCAGAAAATAAACCAACGATTCAGAATATTAATACTATGACCGCTGCTGACACATTAAGCATGGTTGAAGTACTTGACCCGGAGGCAGAAAAACTTGTAAGCAAAGACAGTAAAGCAGAAATCCTGGGCGAAGGGTTTGTTTGGTCTGAAGGACCATGCTGGATCAAAGATCAGCAGAAACTTATTTTTTCTGATGCGCCGCAAAACACCATCTTCAGCTGGACAGCAAAGGATTCTATACAAGTATATTTAAAACCGTCAGGCTATACAAGCGCTGTACCGCGCGGCGGCGAAGTTGGTTCAAACGGATTAATCATTAACAAAAACGGTAAGCTCGTATTGTGCCAGCACGGCGACAGAAGGATTGCCGAAATGCAGGCGGCTTTAGATCAACCGAAACCTGAGTTCAAAACATTGGCCGATAAATTCGACGGCAAACGATTCAGCAGTCCGAATGATGTTTTCGCGGATTCAAAAGGAAACTATTACTTCACAGATCCTCCATACGGTTTAGAAAAACAAGAGAAGGACAGCACAAAAGAAACGAAGGTTGAAGGTGTGTACAGAATTCTTCCAGACGGTAAAGTAGAGCTGCTGGTTGATTCACTTACCAGACCAAACGGCATAATTGTTTCTAACGATGGCACGAAATTATATCTAGCCAACTCAGATCCTGCAAAAGCAATCTGGGCAGTATATGACCTGGATAAAGACGGGAAATTATCAAACGGACGTATATTCATGGACGCAACAAAAAATGCCGCAACTGAAAAAGGTTTGCCGGACGGATTATGCATGAACAGTAAAGGATATATTTTTGCTACCGGTCCGGGTGGCGTGTGGATCTTCAACCCTGCAGGCAAACACATCGCTACAATAAAAACCAAGGTTGCAACGTCTAACGTTGAGCTGGATGATACAGAGTCTTATCTGTACATTACAGCGCACATGTACCTGATCCGGATGAAACTTGTTAAATGAGTACCCTACGTAAATCAATAAAAGACACTGAAAAAGAATGGCCTGCTGAAAATAAGGAGGCTTTCTTTGAAGCGTTGTTTCATACCTATTATACGCTGCTCTGCAGATTTTCTTTCCGCATTGTGAAAGACAAAGATGTTGCAGAAGATGTTGTACAAACCTGTTTTGTTAATCTCTGGAAGAAACGAGAAGAAACCGTACTTCAAACTTCTTTCAAATCTTATTTATTCCGTTCTGTTTATAACCGCAGCATCAACGAATATGCGCGGGCCAAAAAATATAAAAACGAAGACGTTTCGGTTCTGAATGAAGTACAAACCAGCAACAACGAAGACCCTTTGCTGGCGCTTCAGGCGGAAGACACACAGAAAAAAATTGACCAGGCAATTGCGGCCATGCCCGATGGCTGCCGCACTGTTTTCCTGATGAGTCGTGAAGAACAGCTTTCATATAAGGAAATAGCCGAATTGTTGGAGATTTCTGTAAAAACAGTAGAAAATCAATTGGGAAAAGCATTAAGAATTCTCCGGGAACACCTGTTTATTTTCCTCGTTATACTCTGTGTATCAGAGTTTTTAACAATTTATTAATCTTGCGTAGGGGGAACAGGCCTGTCGATTGTCTTAAAGTAGAATAAACCATGAAATACGAGAATATTAAACATATTGACCATTGGTACGAAACCATCACTGCTTACAAACAGGGGGAATTATCTGAACAACAGGTTCAGGAATTGCTGCGTTGGAAAGGAGAAGATGCGGAGCATGCTCAATTCTTTAATGAAGTAGAAAGAACATGGGAGCAATCAAGGGAGCAGGTGGCTTTCCCTTCTTTTGATGCCGAAGCTGCATGGCAAAAAGTTAAAAACCAGACGATTGAAGAACCGATTATATCGGTTAAGAAAAAGGCGTCTCCTCTCAGTATTGTATTCGAATCTCCGTTTTTAAAGGCTGCTGCCGCTGTTTTAGTACTTGTGGCCATTACCTGGACCATGAGCAAGGTGGTTTTCAAAAAACCAACATTCACCGATCTTGCAACAACTACAGGCGTAAAAGAATTTTACCTGCCGGACAGCAGCAAAGTATGGCTGCGTGATAATACTACCCTTCGTTATTCTTCTGCTTATAATGATGAAGAGCGCATGGTATTCCTGGATGGCGAAGCTTTCTTTGAAGTACGTAAAGACGCGACAAAACCATTTACTGTGCTGTCATACCGTTCACGTGTTATTGTAAAAGGAACGTCTTTCTCTGTTAAGAGCCGCATGAAAGATTCTGTGGACTGCATCGAAGTGGAAGAAGGTAAAGTGGCCGTACTTGAAAAATACAGCCGCACCGGCAAAGAGCTGATGCTGACTAAAGGAATGAAAGCATCGGTTGATGTATACGGAAGCCTGAAACAATCCACTGATACAGCGGCCTGTGCAGTGGCACCGTGGCGCACACCCGGTTATTCCGAACATCTTATGTTCGTAGGCACTCCATTAAAAGAGGTCATCAAAGACTTAAAAGAAAAAACAAATATTTTTGTTATTTTAGAGGATAGAAACGCCGAATCATGTAGATTTACAGGTGAGTTCGATAATTCGAAACCTGAAGAAATCATTCAGATTATTGCGCTTTCAATGAATATGCAAGTTGAAAAAGTAGGAACTACTTTTGTCCTTAAAGGAAAAGGCTGCAAGTAATTCGAAATATCTTTCTAAAAATCCAGTAAGATGATCTACAGACTTCATCTTGTGTTTTTGTTTTTATTCATTTTCTTTTCTGCTATACCTGAAAGTACAGCACAAGTAGATCATAAAAAAGTTACTCTCTACTTTCATGATATTCCACTGGAAGCTGCTTTAAAGAAAATTAAAGCACAGTGTGGTGTAAACTTTTCCTATTCACCCGATTTAATTAATCTGCGCCAGTTAGTTTCTCTTAATGTACGGAACGCAACACTGGAGTATGCTTTAAACCAGTTGTTCCACAATCTTCCCATTACATACAGGATTGTCGGAAACCAGGTTGTTTTGAAAAAAAGCAAATCTGTTGTTCCTTCCGGAAATACAGCAAAATCAAGTCCTCCGCTGCAGATCGCTGTCAGAGATTCAGTTTATTATCCGGAAAAAGACACTACGGCATTACAAGTTCCTCCGTCCAAATCAACGGAAGTAATCACAACCGATTCGACCCTGGTATCAAAAGGAGGTTCTTACTCCCAGGTGCTGACCAACCTGAACGATACCTATACGCAAAAGAAAGACAGCATTGCAATTGAAGCTTATTCCAGCAAAATGAAATTGCGTAAAAGCTGGAAAGAAGCTAAGCTGGCGCTAAGCAAGCAATACAAGTTCAAAAGAGATAGTATGCTGCTGGCGCGAAAAAATAAGTATAGCGACACCATCACGGATATTGATGCAGATTTATTGATCCATGATGATTTTCAATTCACGGCTTTTTATCCTTTAGGTAATCATTCTTCTACCAGCGGTCTTTACAGAAACGATTATTCCCTGAACTTTCTGTTTGGTTATAACGGCGCGGTTTCAAAAGCAGAAGTTGGCCTGCTGGCCAACATTGTCCGCAAGGAAGTGCAGGGTGTACAGGTCGCCGGCTTAGCCAATGCCTGCGGCGAATACGTGCGGGGTGCGCAATTTGCGGGCCTTGTAAATATCAGCAACCAGGAAGTAATCGGCGGACAGTTTGCTGGTGTTGTAAACGTTGCGAATGGCGCCATGGCTGGTGTCCAGGCTGCAGGTGTTGTGAATGTCGGCGTGGACAAACTGGATGGTGTGCAGGCTGCTTTCGTGGTAAACCAGCACAATGGAGAAATTAACGGCGGACAAATTGGCCTGATCAATAATGCACACAAAGTAAAAGGATTTCAATTTGGTTTGATCAATGTGTGTGATACCATCAACGGACTTCCTTTCGGCTTGCTTTCTATATGTAAAAACGGGTACGGAAGAATTGAAGCTTATTATTCAGAGACAACACCGTATAACATCATGATCAAATCCGGTGTTAAAAGTCTTTATAATATTTTCCAGTTCGGCGGCAATTTTAATTCCAGTTACTATCGCTGGACCTTCGGTTACGGGCTGGGCTCTACCGTACAGTTGAGCAAGCAATCTACCATTACCATTGATGTTACCTGGATGCACCTGAATGAAAATGAAGGTTTCACCAATGCCCTGAATGAGCAGCTCCAGACAAGAGTACTGCTGGCGCTGAATCTGACCAAGCGCTTATCTGTCTTTGCCGGACCAACATTGAATACCACATTCTCAAATTACATCAACTCCAGTGGTTCTGTAGGTTCTCAAATGATTCCTAAAAGAAGCATCCTGTACGAGCACAATATTGCCGGCCAGGATGGCAGAACTATTTACAACGCATACTGGCTGGGCTTCAATGCAGGGATACGCTTTTAATTAAGCGTTCGCTTCCACTTGGTCTGTAGACCTGATCGCAATTTTTTCGATGATACGTGCATCAAAAAGTTTAGTGGCTTTTACAATTAACCAGGTAGTTAGCAAAGCAAACAACATCCGGAAAATAAAGATCATTGTCCAGTCTGCTCCCATTGAAATCATCAGCAGTGAATCTTCGATCAGGCTGTGGCACAAACCCATTAATACAAATGCATAAAATACATCCAGCTTGGGAATTTTTTTCTCTTCGGTTTCTTTAATGATCAATGCGCCTCCATATAAAATGCCAAGGCTCAGGCCAATCACTGTCATTGGAATTACCTCTTTATTTATTCCCAAAACACCCAATACAGGCTTCAATCCTTCACTGAATTTATTTAGTGCCCCTGATTTTTTTAAGATCCGCATAACCGCCATCAGTGCCATTACAACAAAAAACACAATAATGTACTTTTTTATCTCACCCAATATCCATTGTATCAGTGTAGGATTTTCCAGCACCGCAGGCTTCCATTGAATGCTGTTGGGTTCCTGGAACAAATGTGCTGTATGTAAAAAATAATTCATCAGTATCCCGGTAACAATTCCAAACCCAAACCGAACCAAAAACATGAGCCACAGGCGGCAACCGGCCTTACGCGCAATCTGCAGTTCAATCGGCAAAGCATGCGCCATCAACATTAAGCTGCATAAGATGGAAACCTGCGCGGTTGATAAAACCGAAGAGAGATCAAGCGAATAAAAAGCCATCATGCCGCCATAGATGTTGGTAACCATAGTAGTTGCCCATACAATGCCGCAGGAACCCGGCAATCCTGCCACCTGCATCACCGGAGCAAGGGCTGCTCCTATCCATGAAATAACCCCTAAATATTGCAGCAGCTTAACCGCAATAGAAATAGGAATCATGATTTTATATAAACCTATGGCTGACTTTACTGTGTCTTTTAATAGTAACTTGAATTCGTTTTGCATGCTGCTTTTTAATCCTGGCAAAAGTAGCCAGAACTGGCAGCAGTTGCCAGCTATTTTAAAAATTTTCACCCGGACTTTTTGAGCTTAGCAATGAATATGCAGGAAATAAAATGCTATAGTGTTATTAAAAGAAAAATCCCCTCTGAGAGGGGATTTAAAATTATTCAAGAAGTTTGAGTAATTGTTTTTTAGTTTGGTAGCCGACCTCCTTTTTTACAAGCTGTTGATTTTTGTAAAGCATGATAACCGGCAGAGCATCAATTTCAAAATGTTTTGCAACCTCTTCGTTCTGGTCTGTATCGATACGCACTACTACAACTTTATCTGCCATGGTTGCAGCGATGTCATCAAGAGAGGGTTCCATCATTTTGCAATAGCCGCACCATGGTGCATGAAAATCAACCAGTACATATTTATCTGTTTTCAATAGTGCTTCGTATTCTTGTATTGTCATGCCTTTAGCAGAAGACTGTTCTGTTGCAGCTGTATCCGCCACTTCAGCAAGGTTTGCGGCGCGCCATTTCATCATGCCTCCATCCAGTTCATAGATTTCCTTAAAACCGTTCTTTGACATGTACGAAGCAGCGTCACTGCTTCTTGATCCACTTAAACAGTATACCAATACAGGTTTGGTTTTATCAAGCTTTGCAATCTGTGTTTCAAATTCTGATTCATTCCAGTCGATATTCTTTGCACCGGTAATATGTCCCTGCTTATATTCTTCTTCTGTTCGTACATCTACAATTGTTGCATCAGGTGTTTGTTTGATTTTATCAGAAAATTCCGTTGCTGAAAGTTTTTTAACTTCTGCATTCGGCTGGCCGGCAGCAACTGCCTGCTGTTGGTTTGAGCAGGAAAATAAAAGCGTCGCTGCAATAAGAAAAAGGATGAGTCTGTTTTTCACTTGATGTATGGGGTTGGGTACAAATGTTATAGTAAAGCTACGCGTTTTTTTTAATTCAACAATACAATATAAACACCGTGCCAGGATCAATAAGTTCATTAAAATTGTTCCGGATGTTTTCAAAACACCTTAGCCGGATTATTGTCCGGTATTTTCTGTTACTTCTCTCACCAATATTATGTAGTAAGGATTCCGGGCATTATACTGCGAAATATAAGGGTATGATTTTTTATTTTTCGGATCTCCTTTGATCTTTTTGAAACGCTCATACAACACAGCATCGCGCTTAATGATAGGATCCAGGTTCTCCTTTTTAACCTTTTCAATAATGCCCGATTGAAAATCCATAAAATAGATATTCATAGTAGTATGGCTTGTCGTGACAGGCACACCACTATGCATGGTTGTTCCAGCTGTTCCTACCGATGATCCGGAAGGGTAATAGGTCGTTGTTTGTACTTCCTTTAAGATGAACGTGCAGATGGAACCGCGCTGGAACACCGGTGAAAAATAATTGTGATAAAATATATACAAAATGCCTTCCCGCACCATAGCAAAGATGTTGTCTTCAAATTTATGTTTTATATCCTGGCTGCTCACATAATACAGATTAGTTGTCGGAACCTTATCAGTCAGGCTATTCAGTTCTAAGCTGCAGTCCGGATATTTGGGTGAGTTATACCGTAACTCAATGGCAGAAGTATAAATGCCGTTTTT
>NZ_JBQCDF010000114.1:0-13000 GCF_051961495.1 Cytophaga sp.
GGTATTAATTGGCCCTGTTGCACAAAGCACAAGATAAAGTCCCCGGGATCTGAGGTGGTTTGCGTATGGTACAAGAAAGTTTTGTATCCAGCCATTGAATTGCGCCTGATCAACCAGCCCTGAAGCTTGTGTCCAGCCGCCAATGGCATCAGTATTAACACGAACGAACGTACTGTACCATCCATGGGTGCTTCCGTACCTTGGGCCGGGATCGCTCATTAGCGTTGCAGCATCCTTTAAAAAATTTAACATGCCTGCAACATTGTTTGTATTTGTCCAGTCTGTTGGATTGCTGTACCATTTTCCGCCGCCGTTAAACCATGTTTCAGTCGGCTGCATCCAGCCTCCGCGAAGCACAACATTATTACCGTTGGGATCTTTGAGGAATCGGCCTTCTACATGTAACGCAGGAGTGGGCATGCCATTCCAGGAGTAAACCTGGATGGCATTGAATCCAAGCAGCAGAAAAAGTAGTAATAGTTTAAGTTTACTCATAGTGAATCTGGTTAAGGTTAAAATCTGAACTTTGGTTAAAAATATTCAGGCTACGCAATTCAAACGGAAAGGTCAGCATAACTTATGTTAAGTATTGCTAAATAAACTATAGCGGTTTATTGGTTGGAGGATTATTAAAACTTATTTAACATAATGTAAATTATATAACATTAATAATATGTAAATAATTGAATATAAATGCATTATTAAATCTTATGAACCCATAAAAATTGCAGATTGTCATCCGATTAAATTATATGAACAGACAAATCTCTCCGGCAATTGCTTACTAATTTTTCTCCGTGCATAATTATACTTCAACAAAATCTGTATTTTTACAGCCGCAAAAAAAGAAAATAATTTCTAACGGCTGTAACATTTTTTGCGCTGGATAGTCTCACCGGTAACCAATTTTTCCTGTTAAAAACTACCGCTTGTGGCCAGTCGTGCAGGTTCAAAATTTGTGTGGTCTCTGTAGTAAAATATTTACACAAATGCTGAATAGCTAACCGTTTTCTGATGTCTGTAAAACTCTATAACCAGTCTGTCCATGATTATAGCAACCGCGTTTGCCGGTTCGTGGACAAGCTATTACAGGACGGCACAGCGGCCAAAGATATTACCCAGGAAGCTTATTTACGGCTTTGGGAAAACCGGGATAAAATTGATTTTAATAAAGTCCGGGCCTGGTTGTTTACAACAGCCTACAGGCTAAGCATAGATTATTTGAAGCAAAAAAACCGGTTTTATTCTGAAGAATGGCTTCCTGAAACATTCATACATCAGGAAAATCCGGATCTTAAAAAAGTCTTACATGATGCTCTGGCCTTATTAACGGAACAGCAAAAATCCATCATTCTGCTAAAAGATTATGAAGGTTACAGCTATGAAGAAATTGGAGAAATTCTTCAGCTGAATGAATCACAGGTTAAGGTCTATCTGTTTCGCGCCCGGAAAAAAATCAAAGAATACATCGGAGACCTTAGATTGGTACTTTAACATACAACATGGTGAAAATTACGAAAGAAAATATTGAATACTTCATCTTTGAATACCATGAAGGTAATCTTTCTGATACTGACAAAGCTGAGGTATTGAATTTTATACACCAGCATCCTGAATATGAAAATGATTTTGCGCACTGGGCCCAGTCGTATTTTCATACAGAAGGTTCTGTACAAAACTATGGTATTACTAATCAGTTATTACAAAAGGATGCAGTAAGCTGGTATGCAAACAAATGGTTTATTGTAAGCGGTATTGTTTTTATTTTTGCAATGGGACTTTGCTCCTATTTACTTACCTCCGATCAAAAAACGACTTCAGCTGCTGTACCATCTGTCCATACAACTTCTATTAAAGAATCAGAAACAAAGGAAACTTCAATATCCGGAGCCGGATCAAATACCAACCGAACGATACAGGATATCAATCACGCTTCTATAAATACCAGTGAAGCAATTCAATCATCAACTCCTGCAGCAATAATAGAAAACACAACATCGTCTGGAGTTCGTATGGCTGATACACTGCAAACAAACAGAGATTGTATGCCAGTATCTGGCGTTCAGGATAAACCTAAGAGCATGTCAAAAACAGATACGATAAATGAGGCAACCAACGTAACACAAAACAATACTGAGATAAAAAACAAAAAAACACCTGCTAAAAATAAATCCGGCATAAGCTTAAAACCTGAAAATAAATTTATACCTACTAATCCGGATTTTTAATATCAGATGTAACAAAAAAAATTCTACCTGTAACATTTTTATTGACTGTGTAGTCTAACCGTTGAAAAAAACAACTAACCATTGACTATGAAAAATTTACTTTTTGTTTTAGGAATATTGTGCCTGCTAGTATCGTGCAAAAAAGAATCTGTTGAACCGGTTCCGGGCGAAACAATTGTTGATTCAGTAAATACACTTCCAACATTTGTTTATACAAGCAAATCAAATGATCAAAATCAAACCGTATATAGATTTTCTTATTATCCGGATGGTCTTTTAAAAAAAGTAATCCAATACGATTCTGTATATAATCCGGATCAAAAAGATTCTACATTATATTTATATAACTCAAACCACAAAGTCATTGAAACAACAGACTACTCAGCCGGAACCCTAAAATACAAAACGGAGATAATCTATAACTTGGATGGAAATATAGAAACTGTTTCGCTTCATAATAATGCTTATCCGCAACAATCAATAAAATATGAATACATCTATGCAGCTAAAAATGATGTCGCATATGTATTAAAATATGATGCTACTAATACGGTTACTGATAGCATTGCCATTGATGACGATGTTTTTATACACTATTTCAAACCAGCCCCGGATAACTTTTACTACTCCACTGCTGTGAATGGCTATGCTCCATATAATCCGGAACATTGTTTTAAAACTCCGGGTGGTGTTTATTATGACACAGGCGTAAGAAATCCTGGCAGTCCGGATGCCGATCAATGGGGTTATGTATATAATGACAATTCTCTAAGGCCTGTATGCATTGATAAAACAATTAATTTTCAATATGAAGTTGCAATGAAATTTATTGACATTGGTTCCTATACCGATTATCCGGAAAAAAATTATTATATAACTCCTGCCCCTCTTCAATATTGTGTTTCTTATAAAGACGCAAATACAGGTCATGCAAACGATTATAAATTTGACCAGGATAACCGACTGGTTGAAATCAACGGGCGCTTCAATTATTATACCCGGAGCGGTTCTCCCATACCGGGAGGTCTAACAACAATCATACGTTACTGACAATTTTGATTTATATTCAAACACAAATCCAGCTGAACAGATACATGACAACTGCATTTTATAAAAATGCAGCTGCCATGTATCTGTTTAATTATTCAATACCTTTACAAAGATTACTGCTGCTTGTATTCATGATTTTAACTTTACAGGATGTGACAGCACAAAATTTTGCACAGGTAAACCAATTGCCTTTGCAGCTCAATCCTTCCTTAGCCGGCGCAAAAGGCAAAAAGAGAATCAGTGCCGGATTAAACCAAACCGGAAACGAACAATATGGTCAACGCACCATGGCTGTTGGTTATGATGAAATGTCAAAAAAATTACACGTAGGTTTAGGTATTTATTACCTAAACAACAAAAATAATTCACTGCTGATTACTGATGCCAGCAAAAAAATTTTTCCTGAATATATTTCGAACAAAAAATTTTATACAGAAAATGCCCGGCAATACGCCGGTATCTGCATTGCACCAAAATATAATATTTACTATAAAAACATTCCAAAAAAAATAAAATATACATTCTCTCCTTCCCTGTTTACAGAAGCTGGCAAAGAACACTATTCTACTGTCGTGAATGTTTCTTTTAAAGAATATTTTATGAATACATTTTCAACTACGACTCCCGAAGGTGAAAAACAGTTAGATTCTATACATTCAAAATATACAAAATACGAATTCAGTAACACATTTTTCCGCACCGGTATAGGATTCCAATTCAACAGCGGAAAACTTGTTTTATTATCTAAAACGACTTTTTCAATCAATACTTACCAGGAAGGTATTCAGCAATGCGCATATAGCAGTGCAACAGCATACGAAACATGTACGTCAAACACTTCCTTAGACAGAACACTGTATACAATTGAATCGAATATACATGCAGGATATACCTTCAGCCTGAATAAAAAATCTGATTTTACATGTACACCAATCCTGGGCATTGGTATCAGGCATTACTTAAATATGCTGCCATCTTCCGCTTCAGGCGAAGCATACAGAAACAATGTAAGCAACGCAGATATCACACAACTGAACTATGTGCACGCATCCGGAAATTTCAGATACCAAAAACTACTTTTTGGTGCGTGCTATACCAAATACATCTCATGCATCTACAATGGATTAACAATCGGTTATCAATCTGACTTTATGAAAATCATGCTCACTGGCGGAGCAAATCTTCAGTTGCAGAAAAATGCTTACCACAACATTGAAATAACAACGGATCTGTTTTTCTGATCAGTTATTACTTTGTGTGATATACTTCCTCAAAAGGAATCCGATACTGCGGCCAGTAAATTCCTTCAGGTACACGAATACCACAACCGATCACCATACTGATTTCTGCTCCGTAAGGAAGTTTTAACAATCGCTTCAGCCGTAAGGAATCAAATCCTTCCATCGGACAAGTATCGTAGCCGATGGCCGCCATACTTATCATAAAATTCTCGCAAGCCAATGCCGTACTTTTATGAGCAACAATCCGCATGTCTGATTGTGTAACCTGTCTGTACATAGGCCTGAAAATACCTGCGACCTGAGCAATGATCCATTTTATGCATCCTAATATTCCAAAAAAATCCATATATAAAACTGGCATCACTTTAGTAAAGTAATTTATTCCTGCCTTTTCTCTTTTGGTATATTCGTTGAATTTTTTATTCCCAAACAAGTTCTTCCGGTTTTCTGCATTGGCATGTGCCCGCTTTTTCCAAAGATCTTTACGCACAACAAAAACAACCATTTCTCTGGCATTTTTTGACGCATTCTGATCCATACACAAAGCACTCACCCGTTGAAGCATGTCAGACGAAATAATATGATAAAACTCCCACAACTGCATGTTGCTGCTATTGGGTGCCAGGCTTGCCAACCGAATACATTCTTTTACTTTTTCAGTATTTAAAGGTTCTTCTTTAAAAATCCGTACAGATCGCCGGTAACGGATTGCTTCGCTGGCAGTTTTTTCTATGTTTGTATCCATAGCAATAAAGCTGTCTATAAATGATTATTCAATTTTCCGAATCTATTACATTCAAGTTACAACTTTCCATGGATTAGCCGTTACAACAAATTTGCTAATAGATTTAGTTTACGAATACCATATAATTGCGCTATATTTGCTAATAAATTTAGCCAAAGTTAAATGGATCGCTCGATCGTACATATGGATCTGGATTCCTTTTTTGTTTCGGTAGAGCTGCTGCGCCGGCCGGAACTGAGAGGTAAGCCTATCATTATCGGTGGTTCCAGCGAACGCGGCGTAGTTGCATCCTGCAGTTATGAAGCCCGCAAGTTTGGTGTGCGCTCGGCCATGTCGAGCCAGAAAGCAAAGAAACTTTGTCCGGATGCGATCTTCGTCCGAGGCGACATGAATGAATACATCAAATATTCCAAACTGATCCGTCAGATTATTCACGACAAAGCACCGCTTTACCAGCAGGCATCCATTGATGAATTTTACCTGGACATCAGCGGCATGGACCGCTTTTTCGGTATTGTAAAATGGACAACCGAATTACGTCAAACCATAATAAAAGAATCCGGACTGCCCATCTCCTGCGGTTTATCAGTCAACAAAATTGTTTCCAAAATCGCCACCGGCTTATCCAAACCCAACGGCTTCCTACATGTTCCTGCAGGTACGGAGAAAGAATTTCTGGCTCCCCTGCCAATCGAAAAAATTCCGATGGTGGGCAAAAAGACAACCGGAATCCTGCACAACGCCGGCATTTTCGACATTGGAACATTAAGCAACACGCCTGTGTTAACGATTGAAAAGCTGCTGGGCAAGCATGGCACAGGACTATGGATGCGGGCAAACGGTATTGATCATTCGCCCATTGAACCATATTCGGAACGCAAATCCATTTCAACCGAAACAACTTTCCGGGAAGACAGTAAGGACATGGAGATGATGCGGACTATGTTGTTAAAAATGGTTGAAGAGGTTTGCTTTACGCTGCGCCAGAAAAAATTCATGACGGGTTGCTTAACCGTAAAGATCAAGTACGCGAACTTTGAAAAAGAAACCAAACAGTGTACGTTTTCTTATACCTCTTCAGATGCAGTCTTAATGCAAAAGATTACCGCCTTGTTTGATTCGCTTTACAACAAACAAAAATACGTACGCCTGATTGGTGTGCGCCTGAGTAACCTGGTGCACGGCAACTACCAGGCTAGCCTTTTCGAAACACCTGAAAAAACACACAACCTTTATACCGCGCTTGATAAGATCCGTGTCAAATACGGACAGGATGCCGTTCAAAGAGCACTGGGAAAAAGCAATCGTCGCAAATGATTTACTCGATCGTTGATATTGAAACAACCGGCGGGCATGCATCGGGGAACCGCATCATCGAAATTGCGATCTATAATTTTGATGGTGAAAAGATCATAGATAGTTATCATACGCTCATCAATCCGGAGCGCAGGATTCCGGTATTCATTACTTCTTTAACAGGTATCGATAACGAAATGGTAGCCCAGGCTCCTGTTTTTGCTGACGTTGCCGAAGAGATCCTGGACTTTACCAAAGACAGCATTTTTGTTGCACACAATGTCAATTTTGATTTTACATTCATCAAAAAAGAATTCCAGGCTTTAGATATTCCATTCAATCGTTCCAAACTCTGTACCATACGATTGAGCAGAAAAATTTTCCCGGGGCTTCCCTCCTACAGCTTAGGAAATCTTTGTGCAAGTCTGAATATACATGTACAGGATAGGCACCGCGCTTCCGGAGATGCGGAAGCGACTGTCCGTTTGCTGCATAAATTGTTATTGAATGATACCGAAAAATTCATCAGTAAGTCCTTAAAGAAAAATTCAAAAGAAACCTTGCTACCGGCTCACCTGCCGCGCGAGCAATTCGACAAGCTGCCGGAAACATTTGGAGTCTACTATTTCCACGACCGGAAAGGTAAGGTAATTTATGTGGGGAAAGCGAACAATATTAAAAAACGGGTGATCAGCCATTTCTCCGGCAAACAGACCAACCGCAAAAGTCAGCAATTCATGCAGAACATTCATAGCGTAAACTTTGAGGTATGCGGCAGCGAGTTGTTATCATTATTACTGGAATCCCACGAGATTAAAAAATATTTCCCGATCCATAACAGTGCGCAGAAAATAAGCGGTAAGAATTATGGCATCTATCAGTATGAGGATCATGCGGGTTTCATCCGTTTGTCGATTGCACAGGTGAATAAATCCCAGCAACCGCTGATGTCCTTCCCCTCAATCGGCGATGCACGCAGCTTCCTGCTTGAAAAAGTACGGGAGCATCAATTGTGCCACCGCCGTTCGGGATTACAGACAGCAGACTGCAGCGAGATCCATGCCTGCACAGCCTGCAGCGGCACTACAAAAAGTGTTGCCTACAACGTAAAGATGAAACGCGCACTGGCTTCTTTTAAAGAAGAGAAATACAGCTACCTGATTAAACAGCCTGGCCGTTCCAAAGATGAATATGGAGTAATTGTTGTTGAAAATGGCCGCTACCTGGGCTTTGCATACATTCCAAATGATCTGACCGGAAACACCGTTGAAGAGTTCAAGACTTTTGTAAACAGACATCCGGATAATGCCGATATACAAAAAATCTTAGCCATGCACCGGAACAAAGAATCCGGTTATATTTCTTTGGGCTAAACTTTTTTTATCAGGAAACTTTTTCCTGCAAATAAGCAAGCTTCATGAAATACAGAACTTCTTCATTAATATCTTCACAATGCAGCATTCTGAAGTGATGATTAAATTGCTTTGCATCTCCGGGAACCGGAGCAATTTTCTGAAAGCAAAGATTGTCGCTGTAAGATTGTTTGAAAGGAAAAACAATATGAATAAAATTCCTGCCGAACTGAGTAACCCAGGCAATCCGTTTATGACCGTTATCAATCCCGATCATTGTCTTGGCAGGATGAACCGTAATCTTGCCGACCTTTTCAAACTGACTTATAAAATGATCAAACAAAAGTTTTGTTTGCGGTGTTTTACCTTCTAAAAAATCATTCATTTGCAATGAATGTTAGTTCAATGGAATATTGAATACAGGCACATCCAATTCCACTGGAGTTTTTATTCCGTTAACTTCCTTAACGACCTCAACTACATCTATACAAAAACGGTCTCCGGGCTGAGCATTTGTAAAAATTGTTTTCTCAATAACGACCTCCTGTTTATTGGCATAGGTAAAAAAGCTAACCGGTCTTTTACCACGCACAAGCATCACATCCAGCTTCTCAACTATATATGGAATATCTACAGAAACATGAATATTAACAGGAGAAGCTGCATTCATTCCCATTTTAAAATCTACCGGCCGGCCGGTTTCAGTTCTGAAACGAAGTTTGCATGTATTTACAGAAACTGTATCCGAAAGTTTTTTAGTTACATTTTTTTCAGTCCATGTTCCTGAAGACAATGCTAACACCGAACAAAATAAAATAACGGTTGCTGCCAGAATTCTCATCATACTAATCTAAATAACGGGTCTTTAAAAAATTCATATCGCGCATGACGTTCTGAATATTTTTCTTCTCCTCTTCATTGCGGCCCTTATACATGATCCGGTTGCAATAGGTGTGACAGGTTGCAAGTTTTTCTCTCAGTTCCACACGGTTCGGGTCGGGTGAACGGTTGGGAACATATGTAGTATCCTGCTTCATGCGTTCAGCATCATTCTTAATAATAACACGCTCCACATCTTTGGCCTGGTTGAATGTATTGATCATCAGGTTATAATTGGCAATATAGTTGGTAGAATCAATCAGCAGTGCCTTTTTATAACAAGCCATTGCATTCTTACGATCCGGCACCTGGTCATATGCCGCTCCACGGTTGATCAACAAAACAATTTCCTGTCGCTTCAGATTCTGATCTGCGGGAAATTGCTGTACCGCTTTAGCAGATAAGGATATGGCGCTATCCAATTGATTACGGTTTGCCAGTCCGACAATTCGGTTGTAATAAATAAACGGACTGGAATAATTCAATGCCAGAAGTTTGGCTGCATATTTTTCAACCAGCGTATCATTCTTCATTTCATTAGCTGCATACAGAGCATATAAAAATGCCGTCGTATCGGCTGGCTTTATTGCCTGCGCCCGTTCGTATTCGGTAATGGCTTTCGTAAAACTGGATTGATGGTAATAAGTTATACCGGAATTGACAGACAATGTCCAGATTTCATCCAGCCCTTCTTTGGATTTCTTCGTGAATTCGCCCGCTGGTTTCTCTAATGCGATGGCTTTGTTATAAGCTTCAAAAGCATGCGGCAAAGCATCAGCATCTAATGATTTAATATGCGGAGCGGTAGACTGGAAAATCTCTTTATAGATGACACCTTTGTAAAACCAGGCCTTGGGCATACCAATCGTTTTCTCATTCAAAACAGCCTTGTCTATTTCTTCCTTTGCCTTTGGTAAATTACCCTCATCGTGATACAAAATGGCATTGGTCAGGGTTGCAACCTGCGCTTGTGCCGTATAAAACGACACAAGCATTGTTGCTGAAATGAGAAAACGAAGCATCTATATGCAAAGTTTAAGTAAACACACTTAAAAGTGTTATTTACAGACAATTATTCAATTTAAAAAGCTAATTATTCGGCTGATTCTTCAGCCTCGCCGGCATCATCACTGCTGTCGTCGATCGGTTCATCTTCAACCGCAGGCAGTACATCGCCTTCATCCGGTTTCGCCAATTCACCAGCCTCATCGATCATCTCCGTGAACTCAAATTTCGCTACCGAGGCGATTGAATCACCTTCCTGGATCTTGATCAAACGAACCCCCTGGGTAGCCCTACCCATGACACGAAGATCAGACACAGCCATACGGATCGTAATACCCGACTTATTGATGATCATGATCTGGTATTGGTCATTCACACCAAGAATACTTACCAGATCGCCGGTTTTTTCAGAAATGTTCAGCGTCTTCACACCTTTACCACCTCTGTTTGTTACACGGTAATCTTCTATGTCCGAACGTTTTCCGTAGCCTTTTTCTGAAACCACCAGTAAAGTTGTATCCGGCGAATTGATTGCAACCAGACCAACAACCACATCTTTGTCGTGGGCCAGCGTCACCCCTTTCACACCACTGGCTGTTCTTCCCATCGGACGAACTTTGCTTTCGTTGAAACGGATCGCTCTGCCTGAACGCAATGCAATAACCAGCTCATCGCTGCCGGAAGTCATTTTCACATCCAGCAATCGGTCGCCTTCGTGTACGGTAATCGCATTGATACCGCCGGCACGAGGTCTTGAATATGCTTCAAGGGTTGTCTTCTTGATCACCCCTTGCTCGGTACACATGACAAGGTAATTGTTATTGATATAGTCATCGTCGGTCAACGTTTTCACATTGATGACAGTACGTACTTTATCACCCGGCTCGATCTGTATAACATTCTGAATAGCACGCCCTTTGGTAGTCTTACCTCCTTCAGGGATTTCATATACTTTCAGCCAGAATACCTTACCGAATTCCGTAAAGAACAATAAATAGTTGTGGGTCGAAGCTACGAACAAATGCTCGGTAAAATCAGACTCTTTTGTACCTGCGCCTTTTGAACCGACACCGCCACGGCCTTGTGTCCTGTATTCCGTTAAGGCAGTACGTTTGATATATCCTTCGTGCGAAATGGTAATTACCATTTGCTCTTCCTGGATCATGTCTTCAATATTGATATCATCAGAAGCATGAACAATGTCGGATCTACGCTTGTCGCCATAACGCTCCTTCATTTCGTTCAATTCTTCCTTAATGATGTTCATGCGCAGTTCCTTGCTGGCAAGAATATCTTTCAGGCGCGCGATCAGGGCCATGATCTCTTCGTATTCCTTGATGATCTTGTCGCGTTCCATGCCTGTCAGACGCTGCAGTCTTAAATCAAGTACCGCTTTCGCCTGGATCTCAGACATACCGAAGTTTTCCATCAAACCGATACGGGCAGCTTCCGGGTCACGGGACTCACGGATCAGTTTAATAACCTCATCCAGGTGATCCAGGGCAATCAGATAACCCTGTAAGATGTGCGCTCTTTTTTCAGCTTCGTTCAATTCGAATTGTGTACGGCGTGTAACCACCTCGTGACGGTGCTCTACGAAGTACATAATCATTTCCTTCAGGTTCAATGTCATCGGGCGCCCTTTTACCAGGCACACATTGTTTACACTGAATGAAGACTGTAGCTGAGAATATTTGAATAAGTTGTTTAATACAACGTTTGCGATGGCATCTCTTTTCAGATCGAAAACGATACGCATCCCTTCTCTATCCGATTCATCACGGATATCGCTGATGCCTTCGATTTTCTTCTCGTTTACCATGGCTGCGATCTTCTCGATCATGGCAGCCTTGTTTACCATGTATGGAATTTCAGAAACGATGATCTGTTCTTTTCCGGTAGAAGTGGTTTCAATGGTTGAACGGGAACGAAGTACGATACGGCCTCTTCCTGTTTCAAAAGCAGAACGTATGCCCTGGAATCCGTAAATGGTTGCACCGGTCGGGAAATCCGGACCTTTTACGTGCACCATCAGGTCGGCCACGGTAATATCGTTGTTATCAATATAGGCGATGATCCCGTCGATTACTTCCGAAAGGTTGTGCGGGGCCATATTGGTAGCCATACCCACAGCGATACCGGAAGAACCGTTTATTAATAAGTTTGGAACTTTTGAAGGCAAAACAGACGGTTCCTGTAAAGAGTCGTCAAAGTTGGGCTGGAAATCAACCGTATCTTTATTGATGTCGGCAAGCATTTCTTCAGCAATACGCTTCAGACGCGCTTCGGTGTAACGCATCGCAGCCGGAGAGTCACCATCCACAGAACCGAAGTTCCCCTGCCCGTCGACCATCGGGTAACGCAGCGACCATTCCTGGGCCATACGCACCATGGTATCATATACCGAGGAGTCACCGTGCGGGTGATACTTACCCAAAACCTCCCCTACAATTCTGGCAGATTTTTTATAAGCTTTGTTGTAATGAACGCCCAGGTCTTCCATTCCATACAATACTCTGCGGTGAACAGGTTTTAAACCATCGCGCACATCGGGTAATGCTCTTGAAACAATAACCGACATGGAGTAATCGATGTAAGCGCCTCTCATTTCATCCTCGATATTGATCGGGATGATGTTTGTGCCGCCTGAAATAGGTTGATCCGACATATAGTTTGTAAAGAAATTTAGTACTTAAAATAACGATACAAGATAGTGAAAATCTGCCTGTTTAACGAGTAAAAAACAGGCTGATTGAGGGTAAAGTTTTCAACAGGTTGATAAGTATTTTCTGAATTTTTCAGGGTATCTATTGCAATCAAAAAAAAGCTTCTTATATTTGCACTCCCTTAGAGGTAAAAGCCTCCTTAGCTCAGCTGGTAGAGCAACTGACTTGTAATCAGTAGGTCGTTGGTTCGATCCCGACAGGAGGCTCAAAAACAAAAAAGTCCCGATAGTTATCGGGACTTTTTTGTTTTTCAACTTGCCGTGGCCTCCGTTAGCGCAAGCATTCGCTTGTGCTCATTTACAACCGTGATCTGTGGCGCATAGACCACTGCCTGCTTAATCAAGTTCCCAACCATGATCTGTGGCACAGACCGTCACCTGTTCACTAATCAAGTTGGATTTTTTGTACCGTCTTTAATTTATGAAATCAATTCTTTCTTAACTCAATCTATCTTTGGTGTTCTGTGTGCCACAGACCA
>NZ_JBQCDF010000115.1:0-13866 GCF_051961495.1 Cytophaga sp.
GGAATGCATTGAATGCAGCTGTAGACAACATATGAACCTCATCTATGATATAGATCTTATATTTTCCGTATTGCGGAGGATAGCGCACCTGTTCAACCAGGTTACGGATATCGTCTACCGAGTTGTTGGATGCAGCATCAAGTTCCTGAATATTGAACGAGGCATTGTTGTTAAAACTCTTGCAGGATTCGCATTCGTCGCAGGCTTCAATATCCGCTGTAATATTGGTACAGTTGATGGTTTTTGCCAGAATACGCGCATTGGTGGTTTTACCAACACCTCTTGGACCGCAGAATAAAAATGCCTGCGCTAAGTGATTGTTTTTAATTGCATTTTTTAGCGTTGTCGTAATATGACCTTGTCCAACAACGCTGTCAAACGTAGCCGGTCTGTATTTACGTGCCGAAACAATGAAATTATCCATACTGCTAATTTACGAATAAGTACATAAACGGGCATGAAAAGTTGTACACAGAATCGTTTAAAAGTGGATTTAGTCTGCGTAACCTATTCAGATTCATGAAAGTAGAAGAATGGGAGTGGATGTATAAAAGCAGTGTATAATCTGGTGTGAGGGTAGGATACCGCAGCGTATACCGGGGGCGTTCCATGCTGTTGGTATGAGAGTGGTATAGGATTACCATGGTATTGGCGGGGCTCAACTACGGGTGAACTACGGGTGAACTGCGGGCAAACTACGGCTGAACTGCGGGTGAAGGTGGTGGAATAATAAAAAATCCCGGAGTGTTTCAGGCAGGGAACTTTAACCGGCAGTAAAGATACTGATTTATGGGGACTTATTCAGTAAAAACCTGCATGTATGTCAAATAACTTTTTGTGGAATTTGTGTTCAAGACATCAGCGTTTTATTGACCACCTAAATGCGTATAACTGTTAGTTGCAGTGAAACTGACTAACTGTATACTGACAACTGATTACTTGTTTCCAAAACTTCGAACTTAAAATATAAAACATCTGTTAAAATAATCGTACATTTATATCCCTTAAACACGAAATGGGGTCGACAGGAATTGACAGGTTGAGTGATTACGTGTGTAAGCATGCAGGCTCATGGGATGAGAGCCTTAAAAGATAGTTCTAAACAATAATTGGCGAAGAATCTTACGCCATGGCTGCTTAATTACGAACTGAGTTTGTAATAACGAGCGTCAAGTGGAGCTGTTAAGAACAGCACCCGGCCACATCTCGCGCCGCTTTTGTTTTGCGGGCGGTGAACTGAGATGTCGAACAGCAGGACTAGGGAAGTAGAAGTTGCGGCTACTTCGCGAAATTAAGTAACTAAGGTTATAGTTGGTTGCCGGTGACCTGCTACAGCCCGAAAATGAACAGTCGGCTAAGCATGTAGAAGATACGATAGTGGCCTTCTCTGGACGAGAGTTCGAATCTCTCCGACTCCACAAAAAAACAAAACCTCAATCAGGAAGCTGGTTGAGGTTTTGTTTTTTGTATGTAATAGACTCTGGTTACCTGTCATAGTTTGCATGGTGATGATCTATTATTGATTCATGCTTACAAGCGTTTATTTTTTTAATAGATAATTTATTCTGCTGTAACTTTTAAATCCGGACATATCGTATAAACTGCTTCAAGCAATACATCATAAGGCCTGTAGCCTGCGATCAATATTCCTTTGCCTCCATAAGACATTGTAATTGTCGGAAAGCGGGAGATCTGATGGTATCTTACTTTTTGCAGATCTTCCCGGAAGGCCTGAATGCTTTTTTCTCCATTGAATTCTTTCGCAAACTGTTCGGCATTGAACACTTGAGGTGATTCTGCTGCCGTTTCCTGGGCTATTGCAAGCAATGTTTCATGCTTACTTATATTGCTGCCGTGTATCATGACAGCCTCCCGGACTTTTCGCAGGTATATTCTTTCTGCATCAGCAGATTGCAATGCAGCTGTTTTCACTGCGATACAGGCAGGGTATGAAGAAGCCGGCGGATCAATGATCCAGATCAGATCATTGATCGGGACTCCTGTAGTATGCTTTACTTCCATCCATACAGGGCCCATTTGTACAGGTTTCGAGACATTGTTTAAGGGGTCGCAGAAAATTTTCCAGTCTGCAATGAGTCCGCCCATGATATACCGGATATTCAACGAGCCTTTAAATTCCAGCTGCAGTTTCTGCCAGCTTTCTTCAAATGCCCAGCTCCAGCAGCAAAGCGGATCGGTATAATAATTTACATCAATCTTTTTCGCTGTATGGTTATCAGCGGTGGGTTGATCTTGCTGTGCGCCGGTCATTTATTTCTGTTCCTCTGTTAAAAACGTTGACCATTGATTTTCTGCTGGCGGAGAAACTTCTTTTACTTCGCTACTTCTGATCGCGCTTAATTTTTTGTCGGCTTCCTGCATAGATTCAAGTGTACGTTTGGTTCCTTTGGGCTCAAGGTCCAGCAGTCCATTCGTTTCTATAACCTGTTTCAATGGATCTTCAATGTACTGCCAGGTTTCTCCAAGTCCCGGGCTTACACCTTCGTTCCATGGGCCACGGAAATCATTGCCACTTGATAAATTATAATATGTGTTGCTGTAACGAGGGTCGCTTTGCAATACAGCGGGCGGAAAGTTTGGTTCAATGGTTTTAAGTGCAGCCTGGAACATCTGGAAGTGTGCTACTTCACGTGTCATAAGAAAACCCAGTGTTTCTTTTACATAAGGGTCATCCGTCAGTTTCATGAGATATTCATATACGATTTTTGCTCTTGATTCTGCTGCAATGTTGGAACGCAAATCTACTGTCAGATCGCCCATGGCATTTACGTAAGCGCCCGACCAGGGTATTCCGTTACTATCTGTTACTAAAGGTCCGCCGCCACTGGTTACAAGAAAGTGCGGGTTTGTCATCGCTTCATGAATGAACGATTCTTTTTTTGTTTTTCCATCCAGCAACTGCATGATTTCATCTGTACCGGCAGCATCTTTTAATTCGCCATTAACACCTGTAAGAAGCATTTGAATCGTTGCTCCTACAATTTCAAGGTGACTGAATTCTTCTGTTGCAATATCCATCAGCATGTCGTATTTATCCGGGTAGGGATCTTTTGCTCCGAATGCCTGAACGAAATATTGCATCGCAGCTTTTAATTCTCCATTGCCACCGCCAAACTGCTCAAGTAATAATTTTGCGAAACGCGGATCTGGCTTAGATACACGTGCATTGAATTGAAGTTCTTTTACATGGTAAAACATAGCTTTATTATTTAGTTGAATGATTGCATTAGTTTTACATAGTTATATAAATAAAAAATTACAAGTGTTGTTTTAAAAATCGAAATAATTATAGTTTTTCATTCTTTTTATTTGTGATTAAGATGAATTGATAATAAACAAAAGATAAGTAGTACTGCACCTTGTTGTTTAATATCATGTTTATATAATAAATACTAAATTTTATGTAAGCTTTCAAGCATCTGTATGCAGTATTATCGCATAAATAATTTTGCATATAAGTTATGTTTGATGAAAAGTTAATTGCTACTATTAAAGCAACATTAGTGGAACATGAAGAGACGATCGCAGTTGCGGAAAGTGTTACTTCAGGTCTTTTGCAATCGGCTTTTGCGAGTGCAGAAAATGCCTCGCTTTTTTTTCAGGGCGGGATCACAACGTATAATCTTGGGCAGAAAGCCCGGCATTTGAACGTTGAGCCGATTCATGCATTAACGAACAATTGTGTTTCAGAAAAAATTGCGGAACAAATGGCGCTTAATGTATCTGTCATGTTTCACAGCGACTGGGGGATTGCTGTGACTGGTTATGCTTCTCCTGTTCCGGAGTCGGGAAATAAACTGTTTGCTTATTATTCAATTGTATTTAAAAATGAAATATTAAAAACTGCAAGACTGGAGCCTGAAAAAATGGAGCCCGAAGAAGTTCAGCGTTTCTATATCGAGGAAATCTTAAAACAGTTTCATAAAATAATTGTAAAGGAATCTGAAAAATAATCCGGAAAATCATGAATTTGAAAACGTTAAAAGTACATAAAAATGAAATTGTGCATGTGGTGATTGAGACGCCTCAGTATTCAGCCAATAAATATGCGTACGATCCCGACCTGAAAATATTTAAACTGAAGAAAACATTGCCTCTTGGCTATGAATTTCCATTTGATTTTGGCTTCATACCAAATACCGTTTGCGAGGACGGCGATCCGCTGGATGTGCTGGTATTAATTGAGGGGCAAACGTATCCGGGATGTCTTGTTTCGGCACGACTGGTAGGGATACTGGAAGCTACGCAGACAGAAAAAAATAAGGCCATACGTAACGATCGGTTAATAGCTGTTTCAACAGAGTCGCAGCTCTATGCAGACATTACAGATCTCAAAGAGCTTAATAAAAATATTCTGACTCAGATTGAAAAGTTTTTTATCGATTATAATAAACATGAAGGTAAGGTTTTTAAACCGTTAAGATGGGGCGGCGTAAAGGCTGCGATTAAGAAAATAAAGGATTGTAAGGAATAAGTTTTCTTATAAATCAGGAAGATTGTTTTTTTATGGTGCTGATTTCTCCGTTACGTTCCATATAAACTTTGTCGATTCGTTCAAGGTGATCTGTTAATGCAGACTTTCTGACTGCCTGCATAATATCTTCCTGGCATACCAGCGCGCGTTTCATATTCTTTTCAATAAACCGGCCATTTTCAAATAATAAGATTTTACTTCCTTCCACAAATTTCCCTACAGAAGTATTTTTTATCTTGATCCATCCTAAAAAACGGTGAATGATTACAAGCACCAGGCAGGCGGTTACGATAGGTATGAAAGGTGAGGCACCAACTACAGCACGACTTAAAATGGCGCCCAATAAAATGCTGATGATGTTATCAAGCGGTGTTTTTATTCCGAATGAACGCCTGCCTGATATCCGGATCAGTACTAATGCTATTATGAAAATGACAATTGCCCTGCAGCTCATCTGCAGTGGAGAAAGTTCTTTTCCTGTCCCGAAAATTTCTATAAATATATCTTCCATTTCTTTATGATTAGTTCGTTACTCACCGGTTTCGCTGTTAGGTGCATCAACAGGTTTTGATTGCGAAGACCCTTGTTGTCTTAAAAAAACAGATAAAGAAATAATGGCAAAGACGGATAGAAATTCACTTTGCCAGTTCTGAAAAGATTCAAACCAGAATTTAGAACTGCTTATATATTGAGCTGCAGTTTCTGTGGGCTTATGCTTTTCTATGCGCTGTTCATTTTCATCTTTCAGGCTGCCGTAGAAATGCAGCGCAAATGAAATAAGGAATAATAAAGATAAAGCAATTGTTAAAGAATGCTTATAGATACTCAGGATCCATCCTCCGGCTTTAACCGGCCAGGGCACGTGCCTGTGCAGTCTGGAAGGTTCTCTGTCAACTGCTTCCTTTTTATCAAACGCCTTTGATTCTGACGATCCTTTTTGTCTGAGGAAAATAGTTAATACCACAAATAAAGCCATCTGCAGGAATTCGCTTTCCCAGTTTTCAAATGTGGCTTCAATAAAATGGCCGGAAGAAAGATACTCACTGTAGTTAACGGATGTACGACCTGCTTCAGCCCGTTCTGTATTATATTCTTTATGTCCCGCAAAAAATTGCCCGGTAATGGAAATGAGGAATAACAAAATAAAGGCAATAGATAATCCATTTTCGGTAAATATCTTTTTCATAAACTTTCTACTCTTCTTTAATTTTTTCAGTGTACTTATAGGATACCGCAGCTGCTATGCCGAAGAATATATGAGCCAGCAACAAATGTTTATAATAAGAATGGTAATCCTTCATTGGAGGCTTCGGGTGCATGGCTATTGTTGCGCGCCATATTGCTATTCCTGCCAGGCCGCTTAACGCGCCCATCACAGCTCCGGATTTTATACTTGGCTTGATAGATGTTTTCTCCCAGATCTGATCATAGATCGCTGTAAATGCAGTGCCTGCTGTAAAATGCAATGCCCAGCCTGCCAGGTCTGCCTGTTTATCTTTTATGTCCGGAAGAACCCGCTGGATCAGTTCACTGAGAATTTCCGGTTCTTTAAAATTCCTGTGCCTGGTTTCAGAAATCAGATAACTGAAAAGACTCATCAGACTGGTTCCGCCAATAGCTGACGAAAGGGTTTTTGCAATATCCATAGCTCTAAAGATTAAGTTATTCAAATGTAGAGATCAGTGTGTGCAGTATGTTTCAAAAAAAACAGTATTTGTTTTATGTTTTCCATGTAAGCACTTAGAGCTGAAATTCTTTTTGTAACTTCTTTATATGATTTAATTTTATTTAATATGCGTTACTTATTTATTATTATGTATTTGATGATGGCTTCACTGTATACGCGGGTTCATGCACAGGCTACTAAGACAAAAAAAATAAAAGCAATGCCGGATACAAATTTTGTAATGTCATATCCACAGTATATCAGTCTGGGTATTTATACAGCATCACCATTGATGCAGATTGTTGTTGATCCGGTAAATGATTCTTACGACAAATACAGAAGTGATTTCAGAGGGAATTTCTCAGACCTGCTTGGTTTTACTTTGGCCTATAAATCTATTTATATTCATTACGCATTTAAAACACCTTTCGGTCCTGAGGAAGATTCCCGTAAAGGCAGGTCCGCGAGCACAGGTATAACCTTGCGTGTGCGTAAGCCCCGTATTACGCTTGCTGCTGAGTATCGAAGATATGAAGGATACTATGATAACAATGCACCCACTTATGTTCCCTGGGATACCGGAAGCTATTATTATGTACGGCCGGATGTGAATTATAAAAACATAGGTGTGAACGGCATCTATAATTTTTCCTGGCGGAAATTTTCATATAATGCACCACTCACTTATAATGAACGGCAACTGAAAAGCCGGATAGGTTTTTTGTTGAAAGGCGGAATTAATTATACGACAATCTATTCTTCTGACTCCACTATTTTGTCAAGCGTACAGACACTACAGTTTGAATCCTTTGATGATATTAAGTCTATTCACGCACTCCTGCTTAAAGCAGGGACAGGTGCAGGGGTGAATATTGTTATCTTCAAACGGTTTTATTTTGCATTGAATTATTTCATCATGGCAAATTTTATTGAATATCAATATGACACGCAGTCTGGTGTACACAGCTCCTGGCGAAGCAATGCCAATTTGTATACAGAAACCACAACTGCCTTTGGTTATAATTCCCAGCGCTTATTTGCTGGTGTAAGTTTTAACGGTGATATTAATATTATGCGGGTAAAAGGCGCCAGTATTAAAACAAATTTCGCGAGTGTTTCTGTAAGTCTGGGGTACCGGTTCAATGCGCCACATTTTCTGGAAAAAGGATGGCGAAAAGCCACTCGCAAATTAGATGGTATTAAAAATTAAATCTTATTTATATTTAAACCTTACTGTTATGGACATAGCTGTTATTATTGGTGTTTTGGCAAGTATCTGCACAACACTCTCGTTGTTGCCTCAATTGATTAAAATGATCCGGACGACCAAAGCGGGAGATGTATCTTATTTAATGCTGGCTGTTCTTTTTGTCGGTGGAATCCTTTGGGTTGTATATGGTGTTTTGCGTAACGACCCGGTTATTATTGTATCTAATTGTGTGTCGACAGTAATTAATATTGTAAGCAGTTATTTCAGTATCCGGTATCGGCCACGGGATCGTAAATTAACGGAATTAGCATGAATTAAAGCAGTTCAATGGGTGAGGAGCGTATGATGATTTCGGATTGTTTGAAAAGCTGCTCTAATTTTACTTTATAGGTAGTCCAAAAAGCGTTATTGACTTCATTGACCATTACTTCAATTAAAATGATTTCGTCATGGACGGTATTTTTTGCTGTTTCTTTCCATAAACCCTTTGCAGGTGTGCGTATGTAGGATGTGACGCCTCCAAAATGATACGTGAGATCTTCTTCTACAGCATTGAATAATTCTTCGCTGAATGATTGCCCTTCATTATACGTGAGCGGTAATAATAGCTGGATCAAATGCATTGATTATTAGTTAAGGTATTAATAAAATTATGCTGTTTTATTATTCTCCTGTTTAAATAAAAAAAATATGTGTTGTATGTTTTCCATTTGCCATGTTTTATCTGGAATGTATTTGTTAATTTTTAAATAAGGAGAACAGATCAATTTGGGTTAATTATATGTTACATATTTCTTATCATGCTTCACATGAACAATTCAGTCCGTCAGATTTGCTGAAATACGTAAAGCTGGCTGAGCAGGCTGGCTTTACTGCCTGTCATTCATCGGATCATTTTCATCCCTGGAGTAAGCGACAGGGGCAAAGCGGTTTTGCATTCAGTTGGCTGGGAGCGGCCATGGAGGGAACACGCTTCCCATTCAGTATTGTTACTGCTCCCGGACAGCGCTATCATCCAGCCATTGTAGCGCAGGCTATTGCCACATTAACGGAGATGTATCCTGAAAGACTTGAAGTTGCACTGGGTAGCGGAGAAGCCTTGAACGAACATATTACCGGAACACCATGGCCTCACAAGCAAGCTCGTAATCAACGGTTGCTCGAATGTGCAGATGTGATCAGACGATTACTGAAAGGTGAAACGGTAAATCATTTTGGTCTGGTGAAAGTACATGAAGCAAAGCTTTATACCCTTCCAGAAAAGGCTCCCGGACTTATGTGTGCAGCGCTATCAGCTGAAACTGCTCAATGGGCGGGAAATTGGGCTGATGGATTATTGACCATATATCAGGAAGAGAAAGAAATGTACAAAGTTATTGAGGCATTCCGGAATCATGGCGGAACGGGTAAACCAGTGCATATACAAATGGCATTTTCATACGCGCGTGATGAGAAAGTTGCCAGAGAGCATGCTTATCATCAATGGCGTTCAAATAGTATCTCTAAAGATAAACTTGATGATCTTTACACGGTTGAACATTTTGATGCAGCTTCAGAGGATGTCACAGAAGAAGACGTAATTTTAAAAATTCCCGTGGCGTCCAGCACTCAGTTTTTTATTGATTTGATATCCCCGATAAAAACTCTGGGGGTTGATAATATCATCCTGCATAATGTAAATACCTTGCAGGATGATTTTATCAATGATTTCGGACAGGCTGTTTTACCTTCCTTACGATGAATTTGTTATTTATAACGTCCATATAGCAATGCACTTAAAGCAGGTATTGTTATTTCATCACCAGGTTCATGTGTATGAATCAGGTCTTCGCATTTTTCGCCATCGTGCAGAGGATCTGTAGAGTCAAGCAGCTTACACCATATAAAACCATAATCCGGTAATACATAAGAGTGAACCTTTTCCGAAAAATTAAAAAATATGATTATATGGTTAAATGCATGGTCATCCTTGCGATATATAATCAACACATCTTCTGCAATCAGTTGTGTACGGATATTATTTTTGTTGAAGTTTTTTAGAATGGTATTTTTTTTTCGTAATGATATGAGTTTTTTATACCACTCATGCATGACCCTATATTTCCCTTTGCGACGTTGTTCATGGTCAAGTATACAATCACGGAACGTTTCTTCGGCAATCGGATTGGGCATTTCACCTGTATTATTTACTTTGCTGAATTCTTCCTTTCTTACTTTACTGATTATTTTTGCCTGCTCTTCGTTGGCATAATCCACGAAAAAAAAGAATGGCCGGTCGCTTGCATATTCTTCTCCCATAAATAGCATAGGTACATATGGCGCTAACAATAATGCTGCAGCAGCAAGTTTAAGACGATCAAAATCCAGCAAACGGCTTAATGTTTCGCCGCCGACACGGTTGCCGCATTGGTCATGATTATTGATGAATGCTACAAACTTGTCTCCCGGAATACCAGCGCTGGAGGCTCCATACCTGCGTTTGCGGAATTCTACATATTCACCGCTATGTACAAACCCATCCGTGTATGCTTTTGCAAGCTGCTCCAGGCGACCAAAGTCCTTATATCGAATGTTGTCTTTAGGGTTCAGCAACACATATATAGCATGGTGAAAATCATCGAGCCATTGTGCATCAAATCCATAACCACCGTTTTCAGGATTTTTCAACACACGAGGACTATTCAGATCACTTTCAGCAATCATATATAAATGCTTTCCGAGCTGCTGCTGTAATGCATGGATCTTTTCATGCATCAATTGCCATACAGATACAGCACCATTATCGAATATCGTATGCATGGCATCAAGGCGGAGGGCATCTATGTGATAGTGAGTGAACCAATGTAACGGATTGTCTGAAAAATAATCACGGACTCCGTCAGACCATTCTCCGTCGAGGTTTATGGCATCGCCCCACGGGCAATGATACCTGTCTGTAAAATAAGGTCCGTATTCGGAAAAAAAATCACCGCCGGGCCCTAAATGATTGTATACAACGTCAAGGATAACAGCAATGCCCTTCTGATGACAGGCATCTACAAATTTCTTTAATCCCTCCGGCCCTCCATACGAATGTTGTACGGCATATGGATATAAAACATCGTAGCCCCAGTTACGCGTGCCAGGGAATTGTGCTACAGGCATCAATTCAACAGCATTAATACCAGTAGCAACTAAATTATCTAATAAGGGAATTGCTGATTCAAATGTGCTGCCGGAACTGAATGTTCCGATATGCAGTTCATAAATAACGAGGTCTTTAAACGGAATTCCTTTCCATAAATGATCGTTCCATAGATAAGTCTGGTGGTCAACAATCTCACTGGGGCCGTTAGAACCTTCCGGCTGAAAGTGAGAAGCAGGGTCGGGTAAGTCTTTCTTTCCATCCGGCATGAAATAATATCTGCTACCAGGTTCTATATCCGACACCTCCAGAATAAAGTTTCCGTCCTTTTGTTTCTTCATTTCCAGCGTCTGTTCTTCAGGATGTGTAATGTGCAAGACCATGCGTTCTCTTAGCGGCGCCCATACGGTAAAGCGGCAGCGCGATTCACCGGAATAATAATGTATGCCTGTATTCATAGGGGTAAAAATTATCAGTTTTCTAAGCGAATAATAACACCTTCGTCTCCATATAATGCGATGGCGTAATGCATGGATTGCCCCACCAAATCAGGTGAAGAAGACAATACAATTGTACCGTTGTAAATTTCGTGCGGAGATTTAAAATAACATGGTTTGTGTGTGAAGTTCAGAATAACCAGAAAGCGGTCATTTCCTTCTGCATGGCGTATATAGGCAATCATCTGCTGGTCTGTATATACAGGGATATAATGTCCGTATAACAAGGAAGCTTCGGACTGCCGTAACGCAATCAGTTCCTTATATAAACTCAACATTGAAGTTTTGTCCATTCGTTCGGATTCAACGTTGTGACTTCTGTAATTCCTGTGTAATCGCAACCACGGCTTTGCAGTAGTGAAGCCGCTATTTACTGAGTTGTCCCACTGCATAGGCGTACGCGCAGGGTCGCGGCTCAGGTTTTTATCCGGCATATTTAATCCCTGTGGATCCAATACTTCTTCGAAGGGGATAGGCACATCGCGCATGCCCAGTTCTTCGCCATAATAAATTGTAGGAGTACCGCGCAGTGTTAGCAGCAACATGGCTGCTATCCGGGCCTGGTCTTTACCGATGCGGCTTGCAATCCGTACCTGGTCGTGATTACCAAGAACCCAGTTGGGCCAGCCTTCAGCCGGTAAGGAACCTTCATATTCTGTAATGGCCAGGGCGATTTTGCGTACGTCCCATTGCAGCATTAATAATTGAAAATTGAAAGGCAAGTGTGCGCCTTTGCTATCTGATGTTCCATAATACGATATCAGTTTATTAATGGGGAGATATATTTCTCCGATCATCATTCGTTCGGAGTATGTATCCATCAGTTGGCGCATTTTATTTACAATGGCATGCACTTCCGGCTGGTCGGTTGAATAAACCTGAAAGACCATGTCGCAGGTAGGCATGTGGTTCTGGTAGTCCGGATTTACTGGATTGTCACGGAACTGCTCATCTTTGATCATATGCCACATAACATCAATCCGGAAACCATCTACACCTTTATTGAGCCAGAAGCGCATCATGTTCAGCATGGCTTCCTGTACTTCGGGATTACGCCAGTTCAGGTCAGGTTGCTCTTTTAAAAATGCATGATAATAATATTGTTCGGTCTGCGCATCCCATTCCCACGCGCTACCGCCGAAGGCGGCCATCCAGTTGTTCGGCACACTTCCGCCTTCACGCGCATCTTTCCATATATACCAGTTTCGTTTAGGATTGTCGCGTGATGAGCGTGATTCGATGAACCATGGATGGCGGTCGGATGTATGATTGGGAACCAGGTCAAGAATGAGCTTCATTTCTCTCTTATGAATCTCTTTTATGAGTGCATCGAAATCATTCATGTTTCCAAACACAGGTGCAATGTCTTCATAATCTGAAATGTCGTATCCAAAGTCAGCCATAGGCGAGGGATATATAGGCGAAATCCAGATGATTTTAATCCCCAGTTCCTGCAGGTAATCCAGGCGATTCATAATACCCTGCAAGTCACCAACGCCATCATTGTTACTGTCCTGAAAAGAACGCGGGTAAATCTGATAAATAATTTCTTTCTGCCACCAGAGGTATTTTTCTTCCATTCTTTTTTAGCTTATTTGTATATACATATTATGCACTTTCATAATTCAAGGTAGCAACGTGCGTTAACCCGTTATTGCTTTGTATATTGTCGTGCTTGAGCACAACGATTGAGTGGCCTTCCACATGCAGTGTGTCATTAGGTTTATACTGCTCTTTGTTTTCGTTCGCAACGTTTTGTGAAGTGTCCAGCACTTTCGTCCAGTCAGATGCAAAACTGTCATCCGGAAGTTTAAAGTCAATTGCATCGTTAGAAGCATTGAATACTACATAAAAGGTGCCGTCTACTAATTTTTCTCCCGTAGGACTTACCAGCTGAATGGATTTTCCATTCATGTAAATTGCCAGTGATTTCGCATAGTGCTCATTCCAATGTTCATCCGCCATTTCATTTCCGTCAGCAAGGAACCATGCGATGTCAGCGACTCCCAGGCCTTTAATTGGTTTTCCCTGGAACCAATGTTTACGGGAAAAAGTGGGGTGTTCTTTACGCAACCGGATCATGTTCTTTGTAAATGCAGCCAACTCCTGATCACCTTTTTGCCAGTCAATCCATGAAAGTTCATTGTCCTGGCAATAGGCATTGTTATTGCCTTGCTGTGTCCGGCCCATTTCGTCACCCGCCTGCAGCATGGGTACACCTTGTGAAAGTAATACAGAAGCAAGTAAATTTCGCTGCTGGCGTTTCCGCAGCTGGATAATCGATTGATCATCCGTAGGCCCTTCCGCGCCACAGTTCCATGATATATTCTGATCCAGTCCGTCGCGGTTTTCTTCTCCATTGGCCTGATTATGTTTTTCATTGTATGAAACCAGGTCAAGCAATGTGAAACCATCATGTGCGGTTATAAAATTAATGCTGGCTGTTGGTGTTCTGTAATCATTGAGATAAAGATCCGGACTTCCGGTATATCGCAAGCCGAATTCAGCAAGTGTGCTCTCTTCACCTTTCCAGAACCTGCGCATGTGATCCCTGAACATCCCGTTCCATTCCGCCCAGCCAGGTGGAAATTTACCGACCTGGTAGCCATCATCTCCTATATCCCAGGGTTCAGCAATAAGCTTCACCTGAGAAATTACCGGATCCTGGAAGACAATGTCAAAGAAGGCGCTTAGTTTATTCACTTCCTTTAATTCCCGGGCAAGTGTAGCAGCGAGATCAAAACGGAATCCATCAATCTGCATATCTATGATCCAATAGCGCAAACTATCCATGATCAGGCGCAGGGCATTCGGCAAATTGGCATTTAATGTATTGCCGGTGCCTGTGTAATCAACATAATATCTTTTGTTCTC
>NZ_JBQCDF010000116.1:0-3665 GCF_051961495.1 Cytophaga sp.
AGTAATGCTGTGGTTGATAATTAAGTTTAAGTCAATTTTTTTTAATCGATATTTAAGTGACCTTGATTCTAATAAGAAAATCCCCTTATTACTAATAATATAATTATTAGTAATGCTCTCATGATATTGTATTGATTTGTCCTTTAATAATCGATCAAGAATCGGTTCCAGAATTAAATCGCTTGGATCTAAATCAAATTCATATTCAATTCCAAATTCTCTATATATTTCTTTTTTAGAAAAATATAAAGAATTTTTTCTTTTACAAATAGAGTTTGCCTTTTGTAAAAAACTGGTTTGGTTTATATTTTTAGTTATAAACATAAAAATTGTACTAGTTAGAATATCGAAATAAATGTAATATTTAATTAGCACATATATTATATATAATAAGATAACTTATTAATAAAAAAGACCCCATCCGGGGCCTTTAAATGTATTTACCCAATCCTTCTCTTCACCATCCCAACCAACCCCTTCAACCCCAAGGAAACACTAAAGCTCACCGTTGCGCCAACAGCAGCCAGTAGGCAGGTTTTAACTAGGTCATCCGTGTGCAGGTTGGAGAAGACACTCAGCAGCGTACCGCCAATGGTACAGATTACCGTACCGTTATTGTTTGCTGGCTGGCTCATCGTCTGGTAGGTTTGTTTCTACGGCTAACTGGCTCACGGCTGCAACCAGCGATCCGCCGAGGATGGCATAACTCGCAATGGCTAACACCGGCGGCGGCACAAGGGAAGGGGCACTGATAATACTCAATCCCGATGCTGCTAGGCTAAGTCCCCCGGCCCGTAAAACCCGGAAGAATTTTGGTGTGGGTGCTTTGATACGTTGTACAATGTTCATATGATCTTACTGAATAAATACCGATTAGATAACTGATTTTCTTTTCTAATAATAGCAATATGGTATGGCGATGCTCAGATCTGCCATACCATATGCATGGATTAATTCACTTCAAATAGTTCCAGGCAGTTGAAGTTCTGGTCGTTCAGGCCATACTTATCGCCATTCACTAACTGATAGAATTCAAACTTGAGGAAATGAAGCGAAGTGGTATCCGGTGTAATGGTCGGCACTTCATCCGGCTCCAGTTCAACTATTGCCGGTGTTGCATCCAGCGCCAATTCAACGGTAGGAGAGAATTCCGCCCATCTTCTTCCTGTTGAAAATTCCACGGTAACAAACGCACAGGCAATACTCACATGCGTTGCGCCTTTAGGTGCAATGATGTGCATGTTCGGGATGACGTTTGAGATGGTAACTTTTCCGGTTACTGCATCAAAACTGTACGGAAGGCGCAGTACCGATTGCAGCAATGAATCTTTGTTAAAATTGAAATGATTCAACAGGTCTTTGCCCGCTGGTGTTTTAATGCCCAGTGCAACATTTCGTAACCCTCTTTTACTGGTTGTATCTTCTTTCAATACTTTGCGCATGAGTTTCGAAAGTCTTGAAGATACACGGTTGTCGGCAGCAGCTACCATAAACGTACGGATCGCATCCAGAATCATTTTACTGCTTTTGCCTGCATTGCCAAATTCCGCCATGTTTTCACGCGTCCGCTGGTAGGCAGGTGAGTTCATGATTTTGTCTTTGCTGACGATGCTTTTTTCTTTTACCATCATACCGTCCTGTGATTTGTAGAACGTAAGGTTACCCATGGTACCGGTGATCTCTAAAATTCCATTTTGTCTGGCCATTTTTTTTAATTGTTTAAATGTTTGAAAGATTAAATACAATACACAAAACATACTTTCAGCATTTGTGAATCACGGATCATGTTCCTTTTTTTCTGTGTGCGCAAAGCATCGTGACCTGTACACCTGCCCGTACACTTTGCCATACATCCCTTGTAAACAGGGCTTTTTGTGGAAACTATGCACATAACTCCGCATGCTTTTTTTAGTGCGTGTTGTAATTGTTGTACAATTTTACAGCGGAATAAAACCGTTAAAAACTCACCAGGGCAATAAGGACATGAATGGACAAAAAAGACTGAAAAGAATAGTGATTTATGCGAATGATATACAATTAATCACCGGGAAAAAGTATAAAGGAGCACTTGGCTTGCTAAAAAGAATCAAAAGAAGTTTGAATAAATCGGAAGATAGTCTGGTAACGATAGATGAGTTCTGTATTTATACAGGCATTGACAGAGAAGAGATTGAGCACCTTCTTCAGGATTAGTTATTTAAAAAATTATTCGATGCAGCAAAAGCAAACCTGGTTATGGAATTTTTAATTGAAATGAAAACAGCGGCACCGGGCCTGCGGTTGAAAAGCATCCGGGCAGAGTCCCTGTTTGATGCGGTAATAAAAATAACCGCAATCATCGTAATGTACTGTGCAAAGGAACGCTTTGCCTTTCGGGTAAAACCCATAAAGGCAAATGAACATATGGTGCATTTCAAAGTCTTTTTTGATAAGCGGCGGCGTACAGATATTCTTCTTTTTAATCCGGATAAATATGCGGATGCAGCAAGCATCTACAACAGGAGTTGAGCATTCCAACCTGGTTTTAGGGTAGGCTCCGTGTGGTCTCCTCCCGGTCTGCGCCCAGGGTGCGTGCAGGGTCCTTCGTGAAGATTGTCATTTTTGTATGTGAAAAGATTCAGTTATCTGTACCTGCTGTGCTATTCAATTAACACGTGTTAACCATAGCACTTTCGGATTGGGA
Source organism: Cytophaga sp. (assembly GCF_051961495.1). Lineage (NCBI taxonomy): Bacteria > Pseudomonadati > Bacteroidota > Cytophagia > Cytophagales > Cytophagaceae > Cytophaga > Cytophaga sp. The sequence continues at coordinate 2,684 of NZ_JBQCDF010000116.1, forward strand.
TTCCAAAATTTGGTATGGTAACTGTACAGGTACCTGTACAGAATTTGGTAAGGTACCTGTACAGTTTCTGTTACACAAACTGTACAGGTACTTATATAAACATTTAAAAACAATAAACTTTTTTAAAACGGGAATATTTATTTTAAATGAAATAAAAAAAGGAAGGCAAAAAATAATAAGAGACATGCAGCAACAGCATTCTCAATTATCAATTCTTATACATCATACTTCAATTTAAAATCTCAGGCAGGGTGTTTGGATGCGTGGCATGTTAAAGTGTCTTAAATGAAGTGGCAGGAAGTTGTTTGGTTTTCGATTTGTTAAAAGAAAAGGTTTTTAACACATGTCTATTTATCGTATACAAATGTTAAAAAAGTTTATGCCTACTTGGTAATTTATGTTGTTATTTAATTATGTTTACGCTGTAACAAATTGGTCAGTGTGCGAAGATGCCGTTTTAAATGATGTAGAATTGGGTGCATTTCACAAGGCGTTGGATAAAATATCGCTTCTGAAATTAAAAATAAGTGAAAGCCTACACACCGCAGTCTGTGGCACACAGACAAATCTTCCCTTTCATACGATTAATGATCAAATTCAAGTTTTGGAACAATGGAGTTATATAAATGGTATTTGGGTTAAATTATGGTAGTAAAAGAAATAAAGAATATATTTTTTTTTGATGGAGTAAATAGTAGCACAAATGCTATTGTCAAAAATGAATATTGGTTTGGTTCTGCGGACTCAGCAAAATACTTAAAAGCTTCTATCTTTTTTTTAAATGAAAATCAAGAAAAAGTAAAAATCGAAGTATTCGGAAAATCAAAAGATTTAATCCATAAGCCACTTTCCGATTGGAACGCTCCTGAAATGGGTTTTTATGAAGAAGATCTAATAAGCCTATCAAAAGATTTTAAATTTGAATTACGTAAAGATAACAAAGGAAATACAGGAGGTTTTATTACGGCTTATCCATTAGAGC
>NZ_JBQCDF010000117.1:0-16772 GCF_051961495.1 Cytophaga sp.
CTCGGAGAAAAAGAATTTTTCTTCGGCATGATGAAAAAATCCTTTGGCAGATTCAACCGGAAGAAATAAAAAATCCCCTCTTTCAAATTGAAAGAGGGGATTTTTTATTTCTTTATCGTATCCGGATTACAGAATAGCTTCTGCTAAAACGATTACTTTATCGTGTAATACTTCAACAACGCCGCCGTCGATTGTAAATACTTTTTCTTCTTTAGCAGTACGGATCTTTACATCTCCTTTTTCCAAAGTAGAAATAATAGCTGCGTGATTTGTTAACACCTCAAAGCTGCCAGACATGCCGGGAACCTGTACAGATGTAATATCTCCACTAAAAACTTTTTGATCGGGGGTAAGTATTTCTAAATACATGTATCAGAGGGGTTAAAACCGGTTACAGAGTTATTCTGCAACCGGATTTTTAATAAGGGATACGTATTGTTATTTTTTAGTAGAATCCGCTACCAGTTTTTCACCTTTAGCGATTGCCTGTTCGATTGTACCAACAAGGTTGAACGCTGCTTCAGGAAGGTGATCTAATTTACCATCCATGATCATGTTGAAACCTTTGATTGTATCTTTGATGTTAACCAATTCACCTTTAAGACCAGTGAACTGTTCAGCAACGTGGAACGGCTGAGACAAGAAACGCTGTACACGACGGGCTCTTAATACTACCTGCTTATCTTCTTCAGATAATTCATCCATACCAAGGATGGCAATAATATCCTGAAGTTCTTTGTAACGCTGTAAAATTTCTTTTACACGTTGTGCGCAAGAGTAGTGCTCTTCACCAAGAATTTCAAGGCTTAAGATACGGGATGTAGAATCCAATGGATCTACAGCAGGGTAAATACCTAATTCGGAAATTTTACGGTTCAATACCGTTGTAGCATCCAGGTGGGCGAAAGTTGTAGCCGGAGCCGGATCGGTTAAGTCATCCGCTGGTACGTAAACTGCCTGTACAGAAGTGATAGAACCTCTTTTTGTAGAAGTAATACGTTCCTGCATCGCACCCATTTCAGTTGCCAGTGTTGGCTGGTAACCTACCGCAGAAGGCATACGACCTAACAAGGCTGATACTTCAGAACCTGCCTGTGTAAATCTGAAAATATTATCAATGAAGAATAAGATAACACTACATTGACCCTGGCCATCTCCATCACGGAAATATTCCGCTACTGTAAGACCTGCCAAAGCAACTCTTGCTCTTGCTCCAGGAGGTTCGTTCATCTGACCGAACACCAATGTAGCCTGAGACTTTAATAATTCGTTAGAATCTACTTTAGAAAGGTCCCACTCACCTTTTTCCATTGCATGCTTGAACTCTTCACCGTAACGGATTACGTTTGATTCAATCATCTCGCGAAGTAAGTCATTTCCTTCACGCGTACGCTCACCAACACCGGCAAATACAGAAAGACCTGCATATGCTTGCGCAATGTTGTTGATCAATTCCATGATCAATACGGTTTTACCAACACCGGCACCACCGAAAAGACCAATTTTACCACCTTTTACATATGGCTCAAGCAAATCGATTACTTTGATACCTGTAAATAAAACTTCTGTATTTGTAGATAAATCTTCAAATTTTGGAGCTGAACGGTGAATAGACATACGCTTGTTGTCTTGAGTAGACGGAATACCGTCGATACCTTCGCCAACTACGTTATATAAACGACCACGAATATCTTCGCCGATTGGCATTGAGATCGGTGAACCGTATGTTTTAACTTCCATGCCTCTCATCAAACCATCAGTAGAGTCCATCGCGATTGTACGTACACGATCTTCTCCTAAATGTTGCTGACATTCAAGAATCACTTTTTGTCCATCCGGACGAACTACTTCCAATGCATCTAAAATCTGAGGAAGCTTGTAATCTCCTTCAAATCCTACGTCTACAACGGGACCAATAATCTGAGTTATTTTACCAATATTTGCCATGAATTGCGTATTATAGAAACGATCTTATTTCAAAATTTGCGACTGCAAAAATAGGGTATTATTATTTCAAAGCCAAAGAAGCAAAAGATATTATTCCTAATTCGTGAAAAACTTTATTCAATTATTTTCTATATCTGTCCTTTTTTGAACTTTACCATGATTTCGCAGAATTTCTTTAACATTTATGTTTAAAGCAAACGCTTATTTCAACGTACGTAAAAATACGTAAAAATAAAAATTATCATGAAATATTATTTTTAAAAAAACTACCGGCAACATATATGCGTATGTATCTCTTATGAATTTTAAAATATCACTTTATCAATATTTTATCCCTATGAAAAAATCCTTACTCGCCTTATTATTTACCGGGCTTTTTACTTTACAGCAGGTAAACGGACAGCAATTAGCAGCAGAAAAAACGGTCGACATTTCAGGCAAAGCCAATCGTGGTTATATTGGAAATGTTGAACGAAATGACCAGACACGTGAAGTAGCTGTTACCTATGTAACAAAGTCTACCAATTCAAAAGTAAAATTTGAAAGGTATACATTTGATTATGATCTGAATTTAAAATCAGATGTTGTTGATGAAATTGAACTAACAAAAGCAAAAGAAAAATATTCCTGGTTTAAATATAAGGGTGAGGCCTATGTTGTAGAAGGGCTTACAGCATCTCCAAACCTTACTGGTACATTCGTTATCAAAAAGAAACAAGTAACCTATTCCTGGAACTGGTTTTTACTGAAATACAAAAAAACAACTAAAACACTTGAGAAATTAAAGTTTGAAGGTGAGAACGGCAAAAACATGTATTACATCAGCCATTATGAAAATGACTCTAATGGCGATATTGTAGCATTGGCAGGTGAAAAAGGAAATGCATCCAAAGACCCTTACCTGCACTTTCAAAAACACCATATTTTTAGAGTAAATGGTAGCCTGCAGATATTATCGGATATAACTGTCGACTTAGGCAGCCCACACAAACTTCTTTACTCCGCACCTGTTACAGATGAAAAAAATCCGGATGCTGAACAGGCAGACTGGGTTGTTGTACTTGCACCTATGGGCGGTGCGGGATTAGGGAAATTCCAGGCTGCAGATCCTACGCAATATACCGTATTAAGAATTTCACCTGAAGGTAAAATTGTCAGCCAATCCAAATTTACAACAAAAGCGCATACATGGACAATCACAGGCTCGGTAATCGATGGTTCAAAAATTTATTTATATGGCCCGGGTTATGCCAAAGATGTTGCAAAGAAATATTATGACCTGGCTTATTTTCCAAATGAAGCCGCGAAATTCACTGACTTCCAATTGGTGCGTGTGAATGCCACCGGTTCTGACTTTGTCAGCGTTACTTCTATTGAAGAATTTACTGCTAAAGCCCGTAAACCGGAAGATCAGAAAAAACTTTCTGTTTATAACGGCAAAAAAGTTGATATCCGCGACCTGACAATCGGATCGGAAGGACAGATTTATATTATCGCACAGGATTTTAAAACACAGCAGGATGGGCCGCTTATTTATACTGACTTGTATTTATTTCAATTTGACCAGAAAGGCGTGCTACAGAATTCTTTCGGTATAGATGACGACTCACGTAAAGGTGCAATCATTGGCGGCGGAGTTGCAGATGCACGTTTTTATCCGTCTAGCAGTACAATATTTGAAGGTAAAGACCCTAGTTTCATCTATTGGATGCAATTTGTGCCACATTCTACCAAATGTGTTTCTGAAACGAGTGGTACTGTAAAAACAACAGAATGCCGCCCGCTGAAATACCCACGCGTGATTAAGCTGGATGCAACAAAAGGTTCTTTTGTAAAAATTGAACAATATGGCAACGGCGAATATTTCCTGAATGAAGATTTTCCATTGGTTTACATTGAAAATAATTCTAAAATCATTTTCATCGGAGAAACCAAATCTGAAAAAGGCTTATGGGTAGGTAAGTTTGACCCGAGTACGTTGTAAGTACAGAGTACTAAGTATTGAGTACAGAGTACAAAAAGAAGGCTTCGAGATATTCGAAGCCTTCTTTTTGTACTTCATTTAACTATAACACATCTGTTGTTTTTTATGGTACTTAGTACTCTGTATTCCGTACTAAATACTTCCTTTCAATTCAATCCTGAACGTCGTTCCTTTATCAATCCCGCTTTGCAGCACATATACCTTGCCGCCATGGTATTCCTCCACAATTCTTTTTACCAACGTAAGCCCTAAGCCCCAGCCACGTTTTTTCGTAGTAAAGCCGGGCTTAAAAATTGATTTTATTTTATTCTTCGGAATACCCTTTCCTGAATCTTTAATATCAATACAAATATTATTTTTTATTGCGGAAATCGAAATCTGTATACTGCCGCGCCCATCCATGGCGTCAATGGCATTCTTACAGATATTTTCAATGACCCAGCCGACAAGCGAAATATTCATCACCGCAGATGCGCCATTGGTATGGTCTGTCATGGAATACTCCACATATGAAGAGGTACGTGATTTTAAATAATCTATATTTTCCTCAACTACATTGGCTACAATTTCATTGTTGAGTTTGCCTTCAAGACCTATTTGCGAAAAGCGCGCTGTAATAACATTTAAACGATCAATATCCTTGGCTAGCTCTTCCGTCATCGGATCATCTTTAAATGGCTCTATTTCTTTAAAATAATCCCGGATCGCGAAAAGAGAAGAAAGCGGCGTGCCCAGCTGATGAGCCGTTTCTTTTGCCAATCCAACCCAAACCTTACTTTGCTCGGCCTTTTTGCTGTAATTAAAGGCCACATAACCCACCAGACTTAAAAATACGATCGCTGTAAGCTGAATATAAGGATAGTAGCGCAGCATGGTCAGGATATCCGAATCTTTGTAATAGATATAATTCTTCATTCCGTAAAATTCAATCTCTATCGGAGCATGCTGGTCGGCCATGATCCGGATCTGCTTCTTTAGAAATTCATCTTCCTGTTTTTGAGTGAATTTACCCGGTAATTCAATATTTTTGGAACTTAAGGGTTCCCCCGCTTCGTCAGACAAAATAACAGGTACAGAGGTATTTGCATTAATGATCTGTTCGGATAAGAAGGCCATGTTACCGCCTGGCTGCTCATTCGCTGCAGTTTCTAATGCCTTCGCATATAAGTCAATAAGTCTTTTTTCACGTTCTACCAGGCGTTTGGCCAGATAATCTGTATATACCAGAGAACCAGCTATAACAATTATTCCCAATAAAACAATGATCCATTTAATCCTAAAGTTTAACTTATATATGTCCATAAGAACGAAAATACTGTTTTATTTGTAACGATTATAAATTACTGATTTTATTACAAGAATATTCCAAGAATCGGTGTTTAGGCGTAAATTTACAGTCCTTTGAGGAAAGAAGCAGTATGATTTCGAATTTCAAATCCATCAGTTTAACATATAGAAAAGCCCCGCTTGAAATCCGTGAGCGTGTAGCATTAAATGAGGCAGAGTGCAAAAACTTAATGCAAAAGATTAAGGATTTCACAGAAACAGCCGAATTACTTGTTCTTTCTACATGTAACCGCACTGAAATATACTACACTTCCAACGAAGATTTAAGCGACGATATTATTAAGTTGCTTGGGGTTGAAAAAAACATCCCTTCTCTGATTGATCAAAAATCCTTTTTTGAAATATACAACGACCAGGCAGATGCCGTCTTGCATTTGTTTGAAGTAGGCATTGGCCTTGACTCGCAGGTTGTGGGCGATATGCAGATCGTGAACCAGGTTAAGTTCGCCTATCAGTGGAGTGCCGACCTGAATCTTGCAGGTCCGTTCTTGCACCGTTTGATGCATACAATCTTCTTTACCAACAAACGTGTGGTGCAGGAAACAGCGTTCCGCGACGGAGCAGCATCTGTATCTTATGCTACGGTTGAACTGGCGGAAGAATTATTAAGCGCTACGCCGAATGCAAACATTCTGATTGTAGGTTTAGGTGAAATCGGCGCTGATGTGTGCAGAAATTTCAAAGCAAATACTTCCTTTAAAAATATTACGCTTACCAACCGTTCTCCGCTAAAATCTGAAGCTCTGGCATTGGAATGCGGTATTGAACACGTGCCGTTTGAGACACTTTGGGAAGCTGTAAGCAAAGCAGATCTGGTGATCAGTTCTGTTGCAAAAGAAGAACCTTTGTTTTCAAAAGAAGAAATAGAAAGCCTTTCTATTCTTTCACATAAATACTTTATTGACCTGTCTGTACCACGGAGCGTAGATGCACGTGCGGAAGAAGTTCCAGGTGTTATCGTTTATGATATTGATCATATTCAGAACCGTTCAAACGAAGCGCTTGAAAACAGGTTAAACGCCATCCCACATGTGCGTAAGATCATTCTTGATTCTATTGTTGAATTCAACGAATGGTCTAAAGAAATGGAAGTATCCCCTACCATCAATAAACTTAAAAATGCACTTGAGCAGATTCGCAAAGAAGAACTTTCGCGCTTTGTGAAACAGCTGAATGATGAAGAAGCGAAAAAGGTAGATGAGATCACGAAGAGCATCATGCAGAAAATCATTAAACTTCCGGTACTTCAATTAAAAGCTGCGTGCAAACGCGGTGAAGCGGAAACATTGATTGATGTATTGAATGACTTATTCAATCTGGAGAAACAATCTGAACAGATCCTGCGTGACTAGAGGAAGACATATCCGTTTCCTCTTAACATTTTTTTTATGTGTCTCTGCAATACTTATATCTCAGGCACAAACGGATACAAGTACCCAAATCTCCGTTGATTCAGCTTTTCTTAAGAAAACTCTTTTACAGGCAAATACTGCTGACTACAGACGCTTCTCTTCCGAACAGCTTTTTGCTGCTGCGTTAAAAAAGAAATCTTTTACAACTCCTTACTGCATCGTTTCTATTACCGACACCCTTGGCAATGTAATCAGGAAACGTTCAGGTGTTGTCTTTGCAAACAAGCTGGTTATTCCTTTTCAATACGATTCAATCACAGCAGCTGCCAAAGATGAGTTTATCTGCACGGAATACCTGGTTGGCCGGAGATTTTTTTCACGCAATGTCGTTATACATAATGCACGAACGAAAAAGATTGTCTCTATCCGTGCATCTGCCATTGAATATATTTCCGGTAGCTTATATATCATACATGTACGCGGTAAAAAAATGCTGTACAACAGCGCCGCTCAAAAATTCTCTGCTCCGCTTGACACCTACAAATTTATTGATACACTGTTTATTCTTACCTCCGTTGCTGAAGAATATAAACTGCTGCATGTCAATTGCGGCAGCTTCATTTCCTCTCCTTTCAAGGAATTGATTCACTCAAACGATTCTGTATACAATGCAATATTATTCAATGCGTGGGACATCTATAAAAACACCGGTGAAAAAATATTCAGCAAGCTGAACTGCGACTCTTTAAAGATTGCTGCTGGCCATGGCTGGAATATTTACAGAAACGGTAGTATGTTTTTCAGAAACTACTCCGGCTTTCATTACGAAAACGCTGTTAAACCCTTTGTTCCTGTAGGAACAAATCATTGCGCGGCGGTTATTGACAAGTTCGATTACGATACGATGAAAATGCGCATCAACTTTGATACCATCTTTCATCAGAGTGATTACCTTTATCTCTATAGAAAAGTTGGCAAGTACGGCTACTGCGACACCATAGGAAATGTTAAGATCGCGCACCAGTATGATACGATTACAGACTGGCATGATAACATGGCTGCGATACGCATGAAAAATAAATGGGGATATGTTACCAAGCGGGAACAAATGACCGTGCAGCCTTATTATACCAAAGCCCTGCCTTTCGCCAATGGCGCCGCCGCTGTGTATGACGGCAAAAAATGGATGTTCATTAATAAGGAAGGTAAGAATATCAACTCGGTAAATTACGACAGTATCAAACAAACGGTAAGCGGAAAATGGTATGTATACAACAAAGGACTTACCGGCTTATGTGACATCGACGGCAGAGAAATCATTCCGCCTATGTACCAATATTTACTGGACACACAAGCAGACGTGCTGGTATATAAAACGGAAGGCTTATATGGTTTGATTGCAAAAGACAGAACCATCATCTGCAAACCAGTCTACGATCAGTTTATATACGACAGTACAAATAACTGTTTACTTTTAAAATACATTATCCAGACACCGCTGTTGTTTGTGATTCCTAAACAATAACCCATGCTGCGAATTCTTCTGACATGTTTATTCCTGCATACGTTGTTTATTGCAGGCGCCCAGACGATCCAGTATCATGAAGGACTGACGACGTTTAAAGAAAGCAAGAACGGGCAAGTAAAAGTCGGCTTTAAAGATAAGTCCGGTAAAATAATCATACCCGCGCGCTACGACAGTGTAGCTGACCCTTTTTACAACGGATCGGCTATTGTTGTAATCAACCAGCTTTTTGGCACGATTGATCACAAAGGAAAAACGCTCATCCCATTCGAATACAAAAGAATCATTCAGCAGCAGTTTAACTTAACTCCTGTTCAGAATGCAGCCGGCAACTGGGGTTTCTGTTCTGCAGAAAATAAATTAACCATTCCTTGCCTGTACAACAATTTCAGGTTTACAAATAAAGGCAAACAGCTCTTTGTTCAAAAAGCCGGCAAGTGGGGTATGATCACGCTTGAAAACACAACGCTGGTACCCTTTGAATACAAAAACGTAGAATCGCTTTCGCCTAAACAAGTGCGCGGCACGCGCTTCAACAACTGGGGACTTTTCTCGCCGACAGGTGAAAAGAAGGTAAGCTATGAGTACGACTCCGTTACATTTACACAAACGGATCTGTTGGATTACAATCAGAATGGCTGGCATGGCTTGCTTCAGAAAAACGGCACGATCGCTTTAACGAATACCTGTGAAGACATTGGCGACATTGTAGAAAATTTTGCAGCGACCAGAAAAAATAATCGCTGGGGTGTAAAAAAAATCGGTGCGGAAGACTGGATCCTTGACCCTAAATATGATATCATCCGCATGGATTCGCTGATGATCTATGCAGCTTTGATTTTTGGCAACAGTTCTTTCAAACACTGGCGACTCTTTGATTATACAGGCACTCCTATCTACAACGAAACCATTATTGATTACCACGAATTATCGAATGGATTGATGGCCGTCAAATCCAATTCAAACCTTTGGGGCTTTATCAATGAAAAAGGTGAACAGGTAATTCCCTTCTCTTATACTCATGTATCGGATTTCTATGAAGGTTTGTGCCGGGTAGAAAGGAACGGCGAACAACTGGTAATCAACAAAGTGGGTGATGTTGTACTGAATCATCAGGATGTATATTTATATTCCATTGGCTTGCTTAAGCTGAGTCCCTTGCAGGACAAAACCTACAACTATACCATTGATGCCAGCACCGAGATCATTCCTGTCAACGAAACATTCATCAAAACAAAAAAAGGAACGAAATACGGTTTGATCAATACAAAAGGTGAAACGATTCTACCTTTACAATATGCTGATATTCAAATTGGCTCAAGCCTGAAAACCATCAGCATCTACAAAGATAAAATCTGGAAAGTATTACAGATCGGTGGCAGAACCTATTCTGTTGATCGCAAAATAGTATCGCTGGAAGGCTTCCACGATGAGATGGCCATTATGAAGTACAGCAATGGCAAGTATGGCTTCATTGATAACCGCGGCGAGATCCGGGTAGCGCCACAATACGACCAGGTACGACCTTTCAGCAATGATGTAGCTGTGGTGCTGCTAAACGGCAAGTGGGGCATCATCAATAAATCAGAAGGCTGGGTGGCTCAACCATATTATGAATACATCAGTGCTTTCAAGAATGGTGTTGCGATCATTAAAGAACAAGGGATTTATTATCTGATCCATGCATCCGGAAAAATTTTAACGCCGGAAGGTTACTCTTCTATCATACCAACTAAGGGCGGTAATTATGTATTGGTAAAAAATAATCTGAATGGTATTGCGAATGCGAATGGAAAAGAAATCATTTCGCCCCGCTACCAATCCATTGTAGAGTTGACACCGAATCTGTTCAAGGTGAAAGAAAATAATTTAATCGGTGTGATTGATGCGAGCAGAAAAATTATCCTGCACATTAAATACAGTGAAGTGTTTTATGATACCAGAACAAAAGAATTTTTAGCTGCTGAAAACGGCGTGCAAACCTATATCAATATAAAGTAATTTTTTACTTCTTCCCCACCCTATCAACTGGACGGAAACGCAGCGCGCTCCACACATCGTTGATTGAAATAGCCGCCACGGAAGTAATGCCGTACTCCTCGCCTGTTGCCCACAACGAATCACGATTCACATCCGTCTTGATACCTGATGTTCCTTTCGGGTAAGCAAACCACAGCACACCATCAAATTCAACATTGTCCAGATTTTTATTCAGAAAGTTTACAAATTCTTTTTGGTTGTTTACAAAGAAGAGCGTATTGGCACTTTTGACTTTCTTATCAAATGTTGTAGCAAAGCCAAGTGCAGCGATATCATTTTTCAACTCTGCAGGTGCATTGATCACAACCGGCTCGCCTTTAAACTTGAATTTATTAAGTACATCTTTCATATTTGCCTGAGTTAAAATGATTATTTACGTGGTAAAATTTCGATCATCAGATTCTCCGGAAATAAAGTGAAAGCAAATCGTTCCTTTACTTCAGCAACAGGTACCGCAAGCTTCAGATCAAAGTTTTTTACAATCATCGAGAGCGCCATTTTCATTTCGTGCAAGGCAAGATTCTTACCCGGACAGAATCGCGGTCCCGCGCCAAAAGTACGGAATACATCTGTATTGTGCAGAGGCATGTTTGCACCAGCGAGCCAGCGTTCAGGCATAAAGTGGTCTGCATCGGTAAAATATGCATCGCTGGTTTGCGCCACTTTACTTTGCATCATTACAGTTGTACCTTTCTTTAAAAGTAAACCATTTATACGCTGATCTTCCAGAGATTCCAGAAACAGCGTCGGGGTAACAGGCTTGATACGCAATGTTTCCATGGCTACAGCTTCGGTATATTTTAAGGCTGATAAATGTTCTGCATCTCCGATCACTGCATTGGAACCTAACACTGCATCGACTTCCTTCCGCAGCTTTTCAAATGCAGTCGGGTGCTGCAACAGATAAAACAAGACCCAGGCAATGGAGTTGGAAGTTGTATCCTCGCCTGCCAACAGTAAGATAAAGACATTACCGTAAATTTCTTTATCTGAAATTGCTCCGGACTTCTCCTGCTCTGCCAGCAAAGCCTGTAAAAAGTTTTCAGGATTCGTTTTTAATTCAGGATGCGCGGCTACTTCTTCCCGCGCTTTTTGGATGAACTGCGAAATCGTTTGTTCCAGTGATTTCAGCGAAGCATCCAGCGCTTTATCTTCTTTCGATTTCAGGATGCGCCAGAACGGAACCGGACTTGTGATGCGTTTATTGATGGCAGGAAAAATCTTTTCAAGGTACTGCTGTAACGGATCGTGTTCCTTTTCTAATGAATGTGTGTCATACCCGAATGCAATCTTCGTTGTAATATCAACAGTAAAACGCATCAGTTCTTTCTGCACATCTACTATTGAGTTTGCGTTCATCGCCTTCTGCTGCCAACGGTGCAATAACCGATTGGTCACTTCCTGAATCGTACCAAAAAATCCCTGCACATTGCGCGCATTCAGCGCCTCTGCGGTAAGCTTGCGGTGTGTCTTCCATTGTTCACCTTCGGCATTGAACACCCCGTTAATGCCCATCTCTGCCATGATCTCATCAATCTTGCCAAAGCGACGGAATTTATCGGGGCGGTTTTTATATAATTGAATGTTGAAATCGGGATCGGTGGATACAACAAACTTCTTCCCCATTAAACTGATCCTGAATAACGGGCCACACTCGCCGGACCATTTTTCCAGCACCGCAGGTTTATTCCCTGCTTTAAATTCTGCCAGATTTCCTAAGACAGGCAAGCCTTTCGGTTGCGGTAAATCCTGTATTTCACGAGGGCACACTTGTTCATTAACATGTACACTATTTTCTACAGGAATTTCCACGTATACATCTTCGCCTTCAGTTGTTACGGCATAAGATTTCAGTAATGTATGTGCTTTTATATCATAACCATTTTTACACGCAAACGAACGGCGGTGCAACGGACACACAATGCTGTCGTTTTCAATAATGCCATTGGATAGTTTTGCACCCTGGTGCGGACAGATTCCGGTGTAAGCTCTGATCGTATCTTCCGAACGTACAAAAATCAATTCCTGACCTTCAATCTTCTTTTCAAAAATAACTCCTGCACGAATCAACGATTGAGCAGCGACAAAATGTTTCATAAGCTGTATGGTATTGAACTGCAAATAACCATTATTGAGCGAGAAAAAAAATAGGTGCGTTGAGAGAATCTGAAATGCTTTTAGTATGCGAGAATAAAAAATGAAAAAAGCAGTCAAAGACTGCAGAAATAAAAGTCACTAGACTCGCTTCGCTAAGTCTAGCGCCAGAGAGAATAGCATTAAAAAATCTCTCAAATATTAAAATACAAGGCTCGCTGTATTATTTATATTCTTTTACGTCGTCAATAAGAAGTTTATTATTCCTAGAAATAACTTTAACATCAAATAGATAATCTGTTTTCCAACGTAAGTCCCGAAACGCTGTGTAAAAAATCATACAAGAATCCCCAAAAGATTTTAAAACATTACAACCAATAATCTCAATAGTACCGTTATCAATGACTGGAGTAAAAAAACCTCCGGTACCGACATATTTAGTCTGGTATTTTGTTTTCCATTTCTCGTGAAATTCTTTTTCAGTCATTTCACTGTATTCTAAAGTAATTGCTTCGTATTTATAATTATAGTAGTCTTCAGTTAATTTTGTCCGTAAAGAATCATAAGCAACTTTTGAGTCATCACTATTTACATAATCTGTAATGACTTGCGTTAGCCATTTTTTTACAAGAAGAGTATCTTGCATAGCATTAGACCTTATAGCATTTTCTTGCTTGAGAGAATCAGTATTTATTTGCTTAGTCTTCATCGAAGAACCGCTCCCACAGCTAATCAATACTGGGAAAAATGTCAGTATAATTAAATGTTTTACCATAGTATAATTCGAATTACTTCATCATCTGGTAAGATTGACAATAAACGTCACTAGACTCGCTTCGCTAAGTCTAGCGCCAGAGAGAAAATTTCATTGAATGCTTCAGGTCTGGAAACTAGTACCTGGAAACTAGAAACTTTTTATATACGCACACCGCCATCAACCACCAGCTCAGAACCCGTTACATAAGAGGCTTCGTCGGTCACTAAAAATGAATAGGCGTTTACAATATCAATGGCTTTTGCAAAACGTCTGACAGGAATTTTTAATCTGAATTGTGTAAGCTCAGCAGAATCTGCCAGCGGTAGATTATCTTCTTCTATATAACCCGGAATAACGGTATTTACATTGATACCGCTTTGCCCCAGTTCGCGCGCCCACAGTTGTGTAATCCCTTTTACTCCTTCACGTATGCCATCGTAATGCCTGTCGGTTAGACTATCGTGGATCCGCAGCGGCAGACAACAGTTGATGATGCTTCCGGCTTTCTGCTGCTGCATAAACGGAGCGACGACGCTGATTGCATTCAGGAATACAGACAGGTTTGCGTCGATGGTTTCATGCCAGGCTTCCGTAGAGAGATTAGGAACTTTAGATACCGGTGATAATTTAGGGTTGTTCACCAGGATATCAATCCGGCCATAGTTTTTAATCACATGCACTGCTGCTTTTTCAAAATTATCCTGCACGCTGAAATCAAAGCTTTCAACTACACAGGATCCTTTGCGCAATTTGCAGGATGCTAAAATACTCTCATCTACTTTTGTATTGATGTCTTCCCACAATACAACCCGATAGCCTTTGTCGCAGAATTTTTCCGCGGCCGCTTTCGCGATGGAATGTGTGGTACGAACCAGTACAACAACCTTAGATTCTATCATAATCTTTAAAAATACGAAATTCCAATACCGTAAGTTATAACAAAAAGTAAGGTACTCAAAGCCAATTGTTTCAAATAAGGATCTAGCAGGCGCGGTTCTTTGGTTTTAAATACCTGCAGGAGGTGTTTTATGAACAGCGGCAAGGTCAGCAGATATAAAAAGTTGAATAAGGAAGTCATGTGCAGCACTGCATACACAGTTGCAGCAACCCATGCCAGGCTGATCAGCGTCAGGTGGTATAATTTTCCTTTTTGAGAACCGATACGTACAGGGATTGACTTTTTGCCAACCAGCCTGTCAGAATCAATATCCCGGAGGTTATTGACATTCAGCACGCCTGTTGAAAGCAGTCCGCAGGTGATAGCCGGCAAAAGCACATCCATGCTGATTCCGCCTGCCTGCAGGAAGTACGTTCCGCATACAGCTACAAAACCAAAGAATACAAATACGGAAATATCTCCTAAACCTGCATATCCATAGGGCTTGTCGCCGGAAGTATAGGTTACAGCTGCTGCAATAGCCAGCAGACCAACGATCAGGAAACCGCCCAGGATATTAAAGCTCAACAGACTGCGCACCTGATACAGCAAGGTGATGCCTGCTACAAAGCTTAACACGGAAAAAAGTATAATGGCTATTTTCATTTCACCGATACTTATGGCACCGCTTTGTACGGCCCGCTCCGGACCAACCCGGTGTGCACCGTCTGCACCGTTCATGAAATCTCCGTAGTCGTTCGCAAGATTGGATAAAATCTGCAGGAATAAAGTTGTAAGCACACACCACACAAATACGCTTGTATGGAAAGCCTGGTGCTGGTAAGCCAGAAAGCCTGCCATACCGATGCTTGAAAGTGCCAGCGGTAATGTACGCAGGCGGAAAGCTTTGATCCAATGAGAAACAGCTGCCATGTAAATAATCTAGGATACTTCTTTAAGACGCAGAGATACAATAATGCTTAATACCGTGGCGGTACATGCTACCACACCTACCCAGCCAAAATTATACAGTGCCCCTTTTGCGTCATTTACAATGATAAACGATGCGATCATAACCGCAACACCTGAGGCCAGCTGCTGGATTGCCGAGCTGATACTCAAAAAGCTACCGCGGCGCTTAGGCTGCACACAGGAAGTCATCAAGGTCATGGCGGGTACAAAACGCGCACCGAAGCACATAAAGAAAACTACATTGAACATCAATACATACTTCAATGGCAATGGAGGCAATACAGTTACACTTGCAATCGGTATAATGGAAACAAATGCTGCCATCACGAATGTTTTAACCTTACCAAGTTTATCCGTTAATCGTCCGATCAGGATACTGCTGACAACCGTTGCAAGCCCGCCGCACAAATACACGTACTTCAGTTCTTTCGTGCTTAAGCCTACGTTGTTTACCAGGTAATCACTGATAAAAGGAACCACCGAAAATCCGGCTATCATCAATAAGAAAATAAACAGCAGCGCCCGCAATACATTTTGGTTCGTTACAAACTCTTTGAGAATTTCCAGTGGCGGCGTTCTGTTGCCTTCCGTTTCCATATGACTTTGAATAGACGGGAATTTTAGCAGCAAGGTAATTCCTACAAGTGCGCTTAATATGGAAAGTAACCAGAATGGCGCATGGTAATCAAACAAATCCGCTAATATTAAACCGCTTGGAATACCAATCACCGATGCAGCAGAAAATGCTGCCATAACCATGCCTGTAGCTTTACCCCTGCGTTGCATAGGAATAACATCACCAATCACCGACATGATCAGCACGTTCAATACACCACCAAACAAACCGGCAAACAAACGCGCCAGCATAAAGAATTTATATTGCGGCGCTATGGCACAAAGTATATTGGCAATGATAAAACCGGAATATACAAATATGATCGCTGTACGCCTGTCGTATTTATCAATCTTAAAAAATGCGATCAGCGCGCCTGTTGCTGCTGCAAATGTGTAGATCGAAACTAAATAACCAAACTCTTTTGTTGAGATTGACATTGCAATCTTTAACGTAGCACTCAATGGTGCCATGATTACAAAGTCCATGATGTGTGTAAAATTGATTGCAGCGAGCATGGCAATCAGAAAGCCCTCGCTGATCATTGGTTTACTGGTAGACTGCATTCTGTTTATTTTTAATCTGACGGTTATTTTTATATTGGCACAAATTCCTGAGGGGATTTTCAGTACACATGCCTGAATACTTCTGTTTTATTTGCATTCTTTTTGGATCAGCACAAATCCTTGTCCTTTGCACTGCGGACAATCGCCGTCCTGGAAAGTAGTTCCCTTGCAGACACTACATAATGTGATACCGGTGCCTTCGCATTTATAACATTTCTGGTAACTGTCACCCATGGCATTCCTGGAGATGACCACACCTGAACCTGAACATACGCTGCAGTATTCCTTACCTACACCCTTGCACTTGGTGCATTTGACTTTTGAATGGGAAGTGCCGTGGCATAAACTGCATTCCTGTTTTTCTTCGACATATCCTTTTTCCATGCACTGGGATTTTGCCAGATAAAAAAAGGAACTGTCAAAGTATTGGCCTTTTTCGCCACGCAGTTTCATGTATTTTTCGAATCCCTGTTGTGCGAGTTTATAATTTTTTCTGTAATACTGATTTAAGCCATAGTAGTATGCGGCATCATCCGGAATGGTGCTTTGAAGTTTAAACAGTTCTTTAAATTCATTATGCGCACCGTTGTAATCTTTTTTATCCATTAATTGTTTTGCTGCAGAAAAATGAACTTCTACCAATGAATCATATTGAAGTTGATGATCATGGGCAAACAGACTGCAGGAAATACTGAAAA
>NZ_JBQCDF010000118.1:0-3816 GCF_051961495.1 Cytophaga sp.
GGAAGAATTGCGATCTGATCCGGAGAAAGCCATAACGGGAAGTTTCCGGCAACGTGCTCAATCAATACTGCAATAAAGCGTTCCATAGATCCAAATGGTGCACGGTGCAACATCACCGGTCGGTGTTTCTGATTATCAGAACCGGTATATTCCAATTCAAAACGATTTGGTAATTGGTAATCCACCTGAATGGTGCCTAATTGCCACTTTCTGCCCAAAGCATCTTTCACCATGAAATCCAGTTTAGGACCGTAGAATGCAGCTTCACCCAATTCCGTTACCGTACTCAAACCTTTTTCGGCAGCCGCTTCAATGATGGCCCGTTCTGCTTTATGCCACTGCTCATCTTCACCAATATACTTCTCTTTGTTTTCCGGATCGCGCAATGAAATCTGTGCTGTATACTCTGTAAAGCCTAATACTTTGAATACATACAATACCAGGTCAATTACTTTCAGGAATTCTTCTTTAACCTGATCCGGTCTGCAGAAAATATGTGCATCGTCCTGGGTAAAGCCTCTTACCCTTGTTAATCCATGCAACTCACCGCTTTGCTCGTATCTGTAAACCGTACCAAACTCTGCAAAACGAATCGGCAGGTCTTTGTACGAACGTGGTTTTGTCTTATAGATCTCGCAGTGATGGGGACAGTTCATTGGCTTTAATAAAAACTGTTCTCCTTCATGGGGCGTAAATATTGGCTGGAATGAATCCTTTCCGTATTTATCAAAGTGTCCGGAAGTAACATACAATTGTTTATTACCGATATGTGGCGTAACTACCGGCTGGTAACCTGAACGCACCTGTGCTTTTTTCAGAAAATTTTCCAGACGTTCACGCAATAGCGCGCCTTTAGGCAGCCACAGTGGTAAGCCCATACCTACTTTTTCTGAGAAGGCGAATAACTCCAGCTCTTTACCAAGCTTTCTGTGGTCACGCTTCTTCGCTTCCTCCAAAACAGTTAAGTAATCTTTCAACTCCTGCTGTTTCGGGAATGTGATCCCGTAAATACGGGTTAGCTGTTTGCTTTTTTCATCGCCTCTCCAGTAAGCACCGGCAACGCTCATCAGTTTAATGGCCTTGATGAAACCAGTATCCGGAATGTGCGGTCCTCTGCAGAGATCGGTAAATGAACCTTGCTTATAGAAAGTAATGGAACCATCTTCAAGATTCTCTAATAAATCTAATTTATATGGATCCTGCTTGTCTGTAAAATAGCTGATCGCTTCTTTCTTGGAAACAGCTTGACGCACGTATGCGTTCTTCTGCTTCGCCAGATCAAGCATTTTCTTTTCAATCTTTTCAAAATCATCCTGGGAGAATGAACGGTCTCCAAAGTCTACATCGTAGTAAAAGCCGGATTCAATAGCAGGTCCGATACCAAACTTGGTGCCCGGATATAAGTCTTCCAATGCTTCGGCCAATAAGTGCGCCGAAGAATGCCAGAATGTCGATTTACCTTCCGTATCGTTCCACGTCAATAATTGTACTGCTGAGTCGGTTGTTATTTCGCGTGAAGCATCCCAAACTTCTCCGTTAACTTTGGCTGCCAATACATTGCGTGCAAGTCCCTCACTGATACTAAGCGCAACACCCATACCAGTGATTCCCTTTTCATATTCACGGACTGATCCGTCGGGTAAAGTAATCTTTATCATAATTTTATTATAGCCTGCAAATTTAATAAGATTTTCATATAATCTTTTAAAACCGACCGGAGTCGACAAAAAATAATATGATCAATTTGTAGTATCTACACGATTTGGAGTCATGTTCATTCGTTGTATCCGCTCGATCTCTTTGTTCAGATAAGTATTCGAACTGTCAATGGATAAGGAATTTTTGTAATAAGTAATGGCTGCGTTCCGGTCGTTTTGCTTCAATGCATAATCGCCCATTCTACTGATGCTCTTGGCATCCAGTGGGTGTTTTTCGATCCATTTACCAAGATAAAGCATTGCCTGCTGGTAGTTCCCCTGCGACTGGTAATATTCACTCATGGGAATATATAATTCAGATGCCTGCGGGTCACAAAGCAAACCTTCTTTGTACGATGCCAATGCAACCTGGTTCTTGTTAATCGATTCAAAAAACTTTCCTTCATACAAAAACAATTCCGGCTTACAGGGACGCATACGTTTTGCCTTGATCAGCAAAGGCATGATGGAATCATACATATGCTTTTTGTAATACAACGACATCAGTTCAATATATGCCTCAATAAACTGAGGGTCTTTCTGAATACATTCTTTATACTTATTGAATGAACGGATGGTATCTTTTTTAATCAATAGTTTTTTTGCCTGAATGTAATTCAACTCGGCCATTTGCGGAGCCGTTGCATCAAGCATGTTTATGTATTTATTTGCACTGATTGTATCATTTTTTTCAAGCAGACAGTTTGCCAAAAGAATATATAAAACCGGTTCTTTGTTTTCAAGACTCAATGCTTTTTCAGCTTCTTCCAATGCCTGGTCTACATTTTTCAATTCATTATTGATTTGTGCACTTAACAGCCAATACGCCGAAACCGATTCATCAATACGAAGTGCTTTCTGGATGTCATTCTGGGCAATTCTGAAATTGTTGATGCTGTAAAAATAATTTGCCCGCTTGAAGTACAGAAACGGGTCATCGGGATTCTCCTCTATTGCCTCGTTTAAGGCGCTCAATTGTAATTCAGAAGAATACGTAAGTTCATTCTGAGTCGCCATTTTATTAATATCCTTGTCATCCGAACACGATTGCAACACGATACCTAACAGCATTAAATAAAGAATCCAGTTTTTTTTCATCTGATTAAATAATAAATCTGAACGAAATTTTTATACCAAATTTACTAATATCCGGCACATCTCTATATGTAACCCGGTGAATAAAATCAACCCGCGCACATTTAAAAATATTATCAATACCATATCCCACCTCTACATAGGGTCTTAACGGATCCAGCGAAGAAATGCTGACGGTAGATTCTCCCTGGGAGTTTACAGGGGCCAGCAAACGCCGGTTCTGATCCGACATACTTCCCACCAGCACATTTGTTGTTAAAAAGAATCTCCATTTTAATTTTTTCACCAAAGGAATCCGGTTGCTTAATAAGCCATCCAGATCATGTTTGATTTTAATAGAAGCATACTGATCGCTCGAGTATTCGAAGAAGTTCATCAGGTTAAATGCTGCGGTTGTAAAAAATATTGTCTGGTTACCAATGTGATTTTCGATCAACGGATATGGAACGGGCTTATATATTTTACCAACGGTGAATTGATAGTTCGTTCGGCCAATAATACCAAAACGGATGGAATGATCAATGGTTAACTGCAGTTTATGATAGTTGTAATCTCCTTTCAGTACACCTTTTAAACCGGCGGTATATTGAAAGGTGGCAACCGGCCATTTCTGCCCCCCTAAACTGATACGTTCATTTCCGTTCTGTAAAAATATTTCATCATACGAAAGCTTAATGAGTCCTATGATTTCCGTTGTCTGAAAATTTTCAACCAGTCCGGGTGTATTGGTTGCTGTTGGTTCAGAGTCATAAGCGGCAAAATTATAAATAGGATCAAACCACATATGCCTGATGATTAATTTAGGCATAATATTTTTAGTTAGGTCACGTTCAAAAAATGCGCCTACCTGCCTTGAATAGAACGGGCCGCGCAGCGTGCCCCAACGTGTCAATGCCAGGAACAGATTGTTGTTGGTAAGTTTTTCAGAGGGCGCGCCTATCTGGTCGATGTCGTACTTATAGTACATGCCCGTTTGTGTCCAGGGTTTACGCGAAAGAATAAATGTTGCAGCGCCTCCGTATTT
>NZ_JBQCDF010000119.1:0-3397 GCF_051961495.1 Cytophaga sp.
CGTAAAGGCGGCTTAGGTGGGACAGATATTTATATGACCCGGATGAAAGATAACGGGGATTTTGGTCCTGCCATACTACTTGGCCCTGCTATCAATACTCCGTTAGACGAAGATGCACCTTTCATTCACCCGGATGGTAAAACTTTGTATTTCAGTTCCAAGGGCCATAAATCCATGGGCGGGTATGATATTTTCTATTGTACCATTGACCTTGAAACAGGCGAGATCATCACACAGCCCCAGAATATCGGTTACCCGATCAATACGGCAGATGATGACGTATTTTTCGTATGGTCAGCCGACGGAAAAAGAGCGTATTTCTCATCTGAAAGAGACGGTGGTTATGGAGACAAGGATATTTATGTACTAGAGCGTGAAGTGCCTAAAAAAGCTCCTACCGTTTTGTTTAAAGGACAGGTTGTAGCTTGTGAAGATAAACACCCGGTGACGGCAACGATCTTTGTTACAGACCTTACTACACAAAAAATTGTTGGGGTGTACAACTCGAACAGCTTTACAGGTAAATATACCGTTTCATTGCCTGCCGGTAAAAACTACGGTATTTCTGTAGAAGCAAGCGGTTATGTATTTGAATCGAAGAATATAAATTTCCCGGAACAGGAAGAATACCTGGAAATCGTGGATACCATTTGTATGAATAAATTCAAGGTAAATACGACCATGGTACTTAGAAATGTGTTTTTTGACGTAGACAAGGCTACATTAAGGCCTGAATCCGTGCAGGAACTGAACCGATTGGTTGAAACCATGAATAATAACCCGAACCTGAAGATTGAGCTTTCCGGTCATACGGATTCGGATGGTAATGATGACCACAATATGGTCCTGTCAGAGAACAGGGCTAAGGCTGTAGTCGATTACCTGGTTAAAAAAGGCATTAAGGCAGATAGGCTGACTTCAAAAGGGTATGGAGAAACCAAACCGATTGAACCGAATGATACGCCGGAACATAAACAATTAAACAGAAGGACCGAAGTGAAAGTAATCAGTAACTAGTTGCCGGATCCTATAAAAATAAAATCCCCCGCTCGTAAGCTGAGCGGGGGATTTTATTTTTATAGGATCCGGCAATTTAAATTATGAGTTATCATTTATTAGCAATTGAATAATTCATAATTTAATAAAACGTTTCCGGAGCTTTAGGCTCTTTTTTCTTCTTTCTGCGCTCATATTCCTGCTGATTATTATGGCGGGAAGGCTGGTAGTTTTCCAGTTCTTTACGCTTCGTTCCATTTTTCTTGTAATGGTTTTTTAATTCTTCTTCACTCTCAGGATTATACAGAAAATCACTGTTTTCCAACGTTGGATTCTGGTTTTTATGCTTAACAACCTTAAGTTTTTTATGCGCTTTATAGGACTTTAGTGAATGCTTGTGGCCCGATTTACAGGCATTCAGAAAAAACAGTAACGACAAAAATAAAATGCTGGATCTTAACATGTTAAACAATCTAGGGGTGAAAGTTAAGTGTTTTTATTGCGGATTAAAGGACTCAAATGTATTGTCGGAATAAAAAAAGACAATTTTTACGACTTTTTTATCATTTTGACCGGATTTTTCTATTTGATTCACTACTTGGTTGGCTTGGGTGACAGCAGCTGGCTGAGCAACTTGTGCCGGCTGAGTTATTGGCTGAATGTGTACTGTTTCCTGTGCTGAAGCCGGAATAACAGGTGGGGAAGCAAGCGGTTGCTGGATAACCTGGTTTGGAGCCTGCGTAGAAACAGGTTCCTCTTTAGTGACCGGCTGTACAGGCGTAGGTTCAATATAAATAGCTCCAGGCTGTTGTACAGGAGTTACTTTTACAGGCTCTTCCAACATTTCAACCTCCGGAAAGGATTGTTTTATAGCTGTTTGTTCGTTTACAGCTATATCTGCCGACGATCTGAATTTTTCTGCTGGAATTGGCTCTACAGGAGCTACATCTCCTTTAATATCAAATAAATCTAATTGCTTCATAGGTCCGGTTCCCATAATAAGCCAGGAAGGGTTGATGTCTGAAAAATTGTTTAAAATCTTTTGAATGAAATCCAGGCTGGGTTTATTCCGCCCGGAAACCAAATGTGACATACTGGAGCGCTGTACGTCTATTTTATCCGCAAATTCTGAGGCTGTAAGCCCATAATCCTTTATTAGTACAAGGACTCGCTCTACAATCGATTCTTCCATGTTGTAAACTCTATTTACAAATGTAATACTTTTAAAGATTACTTTTGTAACTTTAATTAATTATATTTAAATATCTGATAAACAAATATATAGAGTATTTGTTTACAATTGTAATTACATATGTAAACAAATATACATTTGTAAATTACAATTGTAAAATATGCTCATAAAATGCTGAAAAGTAAGTTTTATTTGAAAATCAGTGTAAGTTTTATGGCGCTTTTTAGGGGTATATAAATTAAAAAAAGTCGGGTATTTATTTATATAATATTCTTTCTGATAATTAGTAAAGCTTCTTTATATAAAGTAGTAAGTGAAATAAATCAAAGGAAGATGGTGCAATAATAAAGCATTCTGATTAATCTATTTGGTTCCAGTTACAAGATGAATTTTAGTTCAAAGGAATTTCCTGATTCGGGCTGCTCAGGTACTATTATATTATCGACGTACCAAAACAAAAAAGCCCCGAAGATTTCTCTCCGGGGCTTTTGGTCTTGTGTATGTTTGCTTAAGCAGCTTTCAGTTTTCTGAATTTAGAACGTTCAATTTTTTCCTTCGCATAGTCGTAACTGATTACGAAGACTTTTTCCTTGTTTTTTAGGGACGGCATTTCAAACATAGCGTCAGTCATGATAGCTTCACAGATGGAACGTAAACCTCTGGCTCCTAATTTAAAAGCTAAAGCTTTCTGTACTATAAAATCTAAAGCGTCCTTGTCAAATACCAGTTCGATCTCTTCCATTGCAAATAGTTTTTTATACTGCTTTACAATGGCATTTTTAGGAATTGTAAGGATTTCGAGCAGCATTTCAGCATTCAATGGATCCAGGTAAGTAACCAATGGTAAACGACCGATTAATTCCGGAATTAAACCAAAAGTCTTTAAATCCAAGGCAGTTACATATTGAAGGAGATTTTCTGTATCTACTTCATCATCCTCATTATCTTTGGTCTTGAAGCCAATAGGTTGAGTATTCAAACGATTGGCAATAATTCTGGATATACCGTCAAATGCACCTCCGCATATAAAAAGTATATTTTCGGTATTTATTGCAATCATCTTCTGGTCAGGGTGTTTTCTTCCGCCTTGTGGGGGAACATTCACAACACTTCCTTCCTGTAATTTTAATAATGCCTGCTGCACACCTTCACCGCTTACATCACGGGTAATGGATGGGTTATCGCTTTTGCGGGCAATTTTATCAATCT
>NZ_JBQCDF010000120.1:0-7694 GCF_051961495.1 Cytophaga sp.
CACGATATTTATTCGATTGAAGATTTAGCACAGTTGATCTTTGATTTGAAAAATTCAAATCCAAAAGCACGTGTAAGTGTAAAATTAGTATCTGAAGCAGGTGTTGGTACAATTGCAGCAGGTGTTAGTAAAGCACACGCAGACTTAGTATTGATCGCTGGTTATGATGGTGGAACAGGAGCTTCTCCGATCAGTTCTATCCGTCACGCAGGTTTGCCTTGGGAACTTGGTTTAGCGGAAGCACACCAGACACTGGTTAAAAATAAATTGAGAAGCCGTATCACGGTTCAGTCCGATGGACAGATCCGTACAGGTAAAGATTTAGTGGTAGCTGCATTATTAGGAGCTGAAGAATTTGGTGTTGCAACTGCAGCGCTGGTTTCTGTAGGCTGTATCATGATGCGTAAGTGTCACCTGAATACTTGTCCGGTTGGGGTTGCTACCCAGAACAAAGAGCTTCGTGCCTTGTTCAGCGGTGAGCCTGAACACGTAGTAAACATGTTCACGTTCCTTGCAGAAGAAATGAGAGAGATCATGGCTGAGCTTGGTTACAGAACAGTTGACGAAATGATCGGTCAGGTACAGAATCTGGAAAAACGTACAGACATCGCGCACTGGAAATTCAAAGATCTTGACTTAAGCAAAATCTTATACAAAGAAGAAGCTGGTCCGGAAGTTGGATTATACAAAACGGAAGCACAGGATCATGGTATGGATGCCATCCTTGACATTGCTTTAGTAAGAGATGCAAAAGCTGCGTTAGACAATAAGCAAACTGTTAAAGGCGAATACAAAATTCAAAATACAGATCGTTCAGCAGGTACGATGTTGTCTTATGAAGTGTCTACAAGACACAAGGGACAAGGCTTACCGGATGCAACGATTCAATATAAGTTCAATGGTTCTGCCGGACAAAGCTTCGGTGGTTTCCTTGCACCGGGTATCCAGTTTGAATTGGAAGGTGAAGCGAATGACTATTGGGGTAAAGGTTTATCCGGTGGCCGTTTGATTCTGTATCCTTCTAAACAAGCGAAGTTCAAGCCAAGTGAAAACATCATCGTTGGTAACGTAGCATTCTACGGAGCTACAAGCGGTGAGTCTTATATCCGCGGCCAGGCTGGTGAGCGTTTCTGCGTACGTAACTCAGGCGCCAAAGCCGTTGTTGAAGGTGTGGGTGATCATGGTTGCGAATACATGACAGGAGGTTTGGCTGTTATCTTAGGAGAAACAGGCCGTAACTTCGCAGCAGGTATGAGCGGTGGTGTTGCTTATGTATACGACAAAGCACGCACATTCCCGGCACGTTGCAACATGGAAATGATTGAGTTTGATGTATTGGATGCAGAAGACAACCAGACATTGAAAACAATGATTGAGAACCATTTGAAATATACAGGTAGCGATGTAGCGCAGAATATCCTGAACAACTGGGATAGCGCCGTGAAGGATTTCGTTAAAGTAATGCCTTCCGATTACAAAGCAGTTTTGTTAAAAAGAAAAAGTCAAGGAAATAAGGAGGCCGTAATCAATGGGTAAGCCAACAGGATTTATGGAATTCGGCAGAGAGCTGCCAGGAAAAAGAGATCCGCAAGCACGTCTTAAAGACTATAAAGAACTTTATCTGGATTTCTCTGCTACGCAGATCAAGAACCAGGCGGCGCGCTGCATGAACTGCGGTGTACCTTTCTGCCACAGTGGTTGTCCGCTGGGCAATATCATCCCTGAGTTCAACGATGCGGTATACAGAAATGACTGGGAAGAAGCAGCAGAGATTTTATTCTCTACAAACAACTTCCCTGAGTTTACAGGAAGAATTTGTCCGGCACCATGTGAAGCATCTTGCGTACTTGGTATCAACAAGCCTCCGGTAACGATTGAAAACATTGAGAAGAGCATTGTTGAGACAGCATTTGAGAAAGGTATCTTAAAAGCAAATCCGCCGAAGAAACGTACGGGTAAAACCGTTGCGGTTGTAGGTTCTGGTCCTGCGGGTCTGGCTGCTGCTGCACAGTTAAACAGTGCCGGTCATACAGTAACAGTGTTCGAACGTGCGGATCAGGTAGGTGGTTTGTTACGTTATGGTATTCCTGATTTCAAACTGGAGAAATGGGTAATCGACCGTCGCGTGAAGCTGATGGAAGAAGAAGGCGTGATCTTCAAAACGAATACAAACGTTGGCGTTACCGTTAAAGCAAAAGACATCGTAAAACAATTCGATGCGATTGTATTAACAGGCGGCTCAACGGTTGGCCGTGATTTACCGATCCCGGGCAGAGAGTTGAAAGGCGTACATTTTGCGATGGAATTCTTAAGTCAGCAAAACAAACGCGTGGCAAACATCAAAACAGAAGTTGACCATACAGGTGAAGCATATAAAAACGGTGATTTGTTAGCTACCGGTAAAAATGTAGTAGTTATCGGTGGTGGTGATACAGGCTCTGACTGCGTAGGTACTTCAAACCGTCATGGTGCGAAGAATGTATTGCAATTTGAATTGATGCCGAAACCGCCTGAAGGTAAAAACGAAGCAACGCCATGGCCAAACTGGCCGATGATCTTGCGTACGTCTACTTCGCACGAGGAAGGCTGCGATCGTTTGTGGTCAATCACAACAAAAGAATTCATCGGTGATGCAAACGGCAACTTGACAGGATTGAAAATTGCTGAGATGGGCTGGGTAACACCTGCAGACAGCAAGCTGCCGAAGTACCAGGAATTACCGGGTACAGAGCGCGTGATCCCTTGCGAGTTGACCTTGTTAGCGATGGGCTTCTTACACCCGCAGCATGCAGGTATGCTGAATGAATTGGGTGTGGAGTACGATGAGCGCGGCAACATCAAGGCAAACGGCAAATATCAGACAAACGTAGATAAAGTGTTTACTGCGGGTGATATGCGCAGAGGACAATCATTGGTTGTTTGGGCAATCTCTGAAGGTCGCGAAGCTGCACGTAACGTAGATATCTTCTTAATGGGCACTACCAGCCTTGAAGCGAAGGATCACGGTATGCTGGATACGGTGTATGCGTAGGTAAAAAGTTAAGTTCTATATAGAAAATGCCCCGGAGAAATCCGGGGCATTTTTTTGTTATTACACATTTTAATTGAATTACTTTTTTAAAAATATATTCTTCTATTCGATTTAAGACAACTTAACGGACTTTACAGTTTTTTTCAGTGTATTTTACTATCTTGACAAGAATAATTTAATAAACTTCAATTAATAGAATTTAAAAAAATAAATTCTGATGCCTCACATTTTTAAGAATTCCATTTTTAGGCATTACGTCAAGATTTATTAAAAAAAATAATGAGTAAAGAAAATAAAATAGAACAAGACCTGATCAAGCAACTCACCGAGTTAAAATATATTCATCGACCAGAAATAGTTGATAGAAAGACGCTTGAGCAAAATTTTAGAACAAAATTTGAAGCATTAAACCGGGTAAAATTATCAGAGAGTGAATTTTTAAGGCTTCGTGAAGAGATTATTAATACGGATGTTTTTGTCGCTTCTAAACTGTTACGTGAAAGACAATACTTTCAACGTGAAGATGGAACTCCTTTATATTATACCTTAGTTAACATCAAGGATTGGTGCAAAAATGACTTTGAAGTTATTAGTCAATTAAAAATTAATACAGAAAACAGTCATCAACGTTACGACATTATTTTGCTGATTAACGGCTTGCCTGTTGTACAGATTGAGCTGAAGAAATTAGATATTTCTCCTCGGAAAGCTATGCAGCAAATCGTGGATTACAAGAATGAGCCAGGCAATGGTTATGGGAATTCTCTACTTTGTTTTATGCAGTTGTTTATTGTAAGCAATCGAACCAATACGTATTATTTTTCCAATAATAAAAATCAGCATTTTCAATTCAATGCGGACGAACAGTTTCTGCCTATCTACCAATTAGCAGATGAAAACAATAAGAAGATAACACATATAGAACCATTCACTGAAAAGTTTTTGACTAAATGTACACTTGGTGAAATGATTAGTAAGCATATGGTATTGGTGGAGAGTGAGCAGAAATTGCTTGTTATGCGACCATATCAGATTTATGCAGTTAAAGCCATTGTAGATTGCATTAAAGACAATAGAGGGAATGGATATATTTGGCATACTACTGGAAGTGGTAAAACCTTGACTTCTTTTAAAGCTTCTACTTTACTGAAAGATAATCCTGAAATTGAAAAATGTTTGTTTGTGGTAGATCGCAAAGACCTTGACCGACAAACCCGCGAAGAGTTCAATAAATTTCAGGAAGGAAGCGTAGAAGAAAACACGAATACTGAAACACTGGTAAGACGTTTACTCTCTACCGACTACGCAGATAAAGTAATTGTCACCACCATTCAAAAGCTAGGTCTAGCTTTAGATAGCACGAATAAGAAAAATTATAAAGAACGTTTAGAAACATTAAGCAAAAAGAGAATAGTATTCATCTTTGACGAATGTCATCGTTCGCAGTTTGGAGATAATCACAAGGCGATTAAAGAATTTTTTCCCAATGCACAGTTATTTGGCTTTACAGGAACCCCCATTTTTGATGAAAATGCTACGTATAATATTCGCGAAAATGAATATGCTTCTTACAAAACCACGCAAGATATTTTTGAAAAGCAATTACATGCTTACACCATTACACACGCTATAGATGATAAAAACGTATTGCGTTTTCACATTGATTATTTCAAAGGTAATGGGAACCAAAACCCTAAGCCGGGTGAGCCAATTACACAGCAGGCTGTAGTAGATGCTATAATGGAAAAGCATAATGCAGCTACCAATCAACGGAAATTTAATGCAGTATTGGCAACGGCTTCGATCAATAACGCTATTGAATACTATAAGCTATTCAAAGAGATTCAAAAGAAACACAAGACAGAAAATCCTGAGTATACATCTTTAAATATTGCTTGTGTATTTTCGCCACCTGCTCAATTGATAGCTAAAGAGGGAGATCAGCAAAGTCAAAAAAATGCGGCTGATGTAAAACAATTGCAGGAGGATTTGCAACAAGAGAAAATCGACAACCAAACCAATCCGGAAGAAAAGAAAAAGGCACTCGTTGAGATCATTTCTGACTATAACAAACAATTCAACACCAATCACAGCATTAACGAATTTGATTTGTATTATCAGGATGTACAAAGACGCATCAAAGATCAAAAATGGACAAACAAAGAACTTCCGCACAAAGAAAAAATTGACATTACTATTGTAGTGGATATGTTACTAACAGGTTTTGATTCGAAATACCTAAACACGTTGTATGTAGACAAGAATCTCAAGTATCACGGATTGATTCAGGCATTTTCTCGTACCAATCGTGTACTGAATGATACGAAACCATATGGCAATATTTTAGATTTTCGTTCGCAACAAGAAGCCGTAAACCAGGCTATTGCGCTCTTCTCTGGAGAAGACAATAGCAAAGCCAGAGAGATTTGGTTGGTTGATCCTGCTCCAGTTGTTATTGACAAGTTTAAAGAAGCCGTAGCGAAATTAGGTACTTTCATGCAGGAACATAAACTGCTAAGCGAGCCGGAAGAAGTGTATAATCTAAGAGGCGATGCAGCCAAGATAGCATTTATAGAGAATTTTAAAGATGTACAGAGGTTTAAATTACAATTAGATCAATTCACTGATTTAAACGAAGAACAAAAGGTAAGTATTGAAGCTATTTTACCGAAAGAAACTTTTCAAGAATTTCGGAGTTCATATATAGAAACAGCCAAACAGTTTCAGACAAGACAGGAGAAAGAGAATGTTTCGCTGGAAATACAACAATTGGACTTTGAATTTGTGTTGTTCGCGTCTGCTGTTATTGATTATGACTACATCATGAATCTGACAGCAGAAAACTTAGGTAAAAAAACCGGCACACAAAAAATGACAAAGGATCAAATAAAAAGTTTGCTCAAGTCAAACTCTAACTTAATGGCGGAAGAGGAAGACTTAGTTGGTTTTATTGATCAACTTGATTGGACTATAGGTCAAACTGCAGATCAACTAAAACATAATTTTGAAAAATTTATAGACAACAAATACAACAAAGAGCTGGCAGATATTGCCCACAAAAACGGTTTGCAAACTGCAGATCTTAAAACCTTTGTTGAAACAATCATAAGTCGGATGATTTTTGATGGTGAGAAACTTACTGATTTGTTAGAACCATTAGAATTGAGTTGGAAAGAACGTAGAGTAAAAGAATTGGCATTAATGGATGACTTAGTACCTCAATTAAAAAAAATAGCTCAAGGTCATAAAATATCAGGATTAGAAGCTTATGAGTAAGAAGAATAAATTAATACCTGAATTGCGTTTTCCTGAGTTTGCTAAACCTTGGAATATTATTTTGGTGTCAGATGTATGTGATGTTTATAGAGGGAGTACATTCTCTAAAGCCGATATGAATGAAAATGGTACTGAACCTTGTATTCATTATGGTGAGTTATTTACAAAGTATAATGAAGTGATTTCATGTGTTCATTCTAGAACGTATAGAAGTGATGGATTTAGGAGTGAAGTTGGGGATATTTTAATGCCTAGTTCTGATGTAACACCTGATGGCCTGGCAAAAGCATCAGCAATAATGCTCGATAATGTTGTTTTAGGTGGAGACATGAATATTCTAAGATCAAAAGCAAATATTGATTCCATTTTTCTTAGCTATTTACTCAATCATTCTAAAAAGGAAATTATCAAATTGGTTTCAGGAACTACCGTCAAGCATATATATCCCAGCCAAATAATTACTTGTCAATTACCTATAGTTGATAGCGAACCAGAACAAAAAAAAATTGCAGCCTGCCTATCTTCTTTAGATGAAGTAATTACATCTCACAGCAAAAAGTTGGAATTACTTAAAGAGCATAAAAGAGGCTTAATGCAAAGCCTTTTTCCGCAAGAAGGCGAAAAGGTGCCTAAATATAGATTTAAGGAGTTTTCGAATAAGGGAGAATGGATGACTGGTAAAGTAGGAGACTTAGTAAACACTGTAATGGGAAATGCTTTTAAAAGCGAAGACTTTGAAGAAGATGGGATACAACTTGTTAGGATGGGTAACTTATATCAAGGGGATTTACTGCTAAACAGAATGCCTGTTTTTTTACCATTAAAATATAAAGAAGAGTATTATAAATTTTTAATAAAACCATTAGATATATTAATGTCAATGACTGGTACTCTTGGGAAAAGGGATTACGGTTTTGTGATTCAAACACCGAAAGACTGTCCCGATCTTTTATTAAATCAACGTGTATTAAAAATTATTCCTCAAAAAAATTGTATTAAAGGCTTTATTCTCCAATTAATGAAGGCTGATTTTTTCTTGGAAAAACTTTATTCTCTTCCTGGAGGTACCAAACAAGCTAATTTATCAGTTAATCAATTAAGTGGTATTACAGTTTTATTTCCTTCTGTTAATGAACAACAAAAAATTGCCTCCTGCCTTTCTTATGTAGATGGATTAATAACAACAGAAGCCGAAGAGATAGAACAATTGAAGTTACATAAAAAAGGATTGATGCAAGGCCTGTTTCCTCAAATAAATGATTAGTGTATGAGTGCAATAACCAATTTTTCAAACCTGACAGGGATAGCTGAACATTTCCGAAAAGATTTGACTGGGGATCATAGACCCATGAAAGATTTAGTACTATTTTTTGCTCACAATGGTACT
>NZ_JBQCDF010000121.1:0-11699 GCF_051961495.1 Cytophaga sp.
CTCTTTTCTTCGCTTCAATCAAAGGATGTCCTGTATCCTGCAATTGAATAGTATAATTTGAATTGAGTACCGGATACGTAAAATCAGGATTATTGAAAGCAAAATTTGCATAGCTGTTCAGCATTTCTATTTCCCCGATCACAGTTGTCCATTTCGCTACTTTATGGGCATGCAAGGTTTTCCATTGCAGCAAAGCATGCAGGCTATGAATGTGATACAGAAAAAATCCATTCATCAATAATGAGCCTACCGCATTCTGAATCGTTTGCACACGGGCAAAAAGACCTGCCAGTATATCCAGTTCCTTCCCTGCCTGGATACCATTATCCATAAGCTTTTCCTTGAGTGCCTGCAGATATTCCGACTGAAAATTTTCCTGTTCAATATGCTTTACTATCAGGCTGTATTGATGCATCAAAGATTCTATTTTATCAGCCTCAACAATTTCCTTCCTGATTGTTTTCAACTGAGAGCTAATCAGCATCAGGTGCATCAGGAAAAGTCCTTCTGCCGCCTTCAGACACCAACCGGAGTTGTCGAACAAGGATGTAATAAGCAGTATAAACAAAACTACCGGTGATATGAATGCTAATATCCGTAAGAAAAGAGGAACATTCTTTTTCGGACCCAAAGACCAGTCTACCATGTTCGTATAAACGCTCTTACTATCATTGGCTATTTTTGCATGCGCCAGAATCTCCTGCCGCCAGGTTTTTTTCTCTGCTAATTCTTTTATAGCAGCCTGTTTCTTTTCAATCCGTTCATTAGGTAATATGCTCTGCAGAGAGCCTGCCAAATAGGCTTTTCCGATATGCGTGGCCGTTCTGTTCAGGTATTGAAAGAGACTTTTCTTTCCAAAGATATCCAGGTCAAATGTATACGGATGCGTAACATCATGATACTCGCTGCCGTCTTCAAAAGGCAGTTCACGGTGTTCTAAAAAAACAATCTCATTGGTATTGATTTCAACTAACGTCTGTTTAAATAAAATCTGTTCAGACTTTCTCCTGTGCCATTGCAATACAAAAGGAAATACAGCTGCAGCGATTAAGCCCGCAGTTAAAGCGACAACATCTCCAGAAGTAATAAAAAAGTAAAAACACAGCAATGCCACCACAACCAGCAGAAGCCGTAGCATACTGATGCGTGTATGAGCCTGTTTCAATACTTCTAACTCTGCTGCGTATTGTTCTTTTAGTATATGATATTGTTGCATGAAATAATCGTTCGGTCAATGGGTATAACTACATTATTTGAATGAAGTATACATTCTAAAATTACTCTTTTAAAAAAATAAATAACTAATTTTATTGCTTGATGAACGTAAAATATTAACAACTAACCACTAATGAACATGAATACCTGAAATATTATTAAACTTTAATTCAAAAATATTTCTAACATAGTTAATATTATCTACTTTTTTAGAATAAAATGGACTTTGATTTATGTGAATAATTAATTCAGAATGGTTTAAATTCAAAATTTTATTCACAATGTATAATCCAAGTCCATCACCATTTTTACCACCTTGCCTTGCATATACTCCAGAATAGCCTTCCCTTACAACATCATTTACTTCTGAATTTTTAATTTCCATACTTATCATATCAAATAAAATACTATAACTACCATCCACATAATTTTCAATAAATTTAATTTTCAATTGAGTATTTGGCAAAATATATTTAACAGTATTATCTATAATATGGTATAATGCAACTCTTATTGTTTCAAAATCAAATTTCAAAAACTTATCATTTTCTTCGACAGAAACATAAACGTCTAATTCTTTAAAATCTTGATAAAAAACATGTAAAACTGTTAGTATAACCTTTCTAATATTGTGAGTTTGCTTTTGTAATGTCGAAGGACCTCCATCTAATTTTTTAAATACAGTAAATTCTGCTTTCATAGCAATACTGTTCTTAGCAATTCTCAAAAAAGCATCAGCTACGGCATCGGGATCATTTAATAAATATGATTTAACTGTTTCTTTAATTGCCTTATAATCTTTGCTTAATTTCTCTTCAGGAACAATTAAATATAATTCTTGTATATTATGTGCATTAAATGATGTTATATTATGGATCAAACGTCTATTATCGACTTGGATATCGTGAACTAGTTTGCTTTTAATATTATTAATTTCAATTAATTGTTCCGAATAGACCCTCAATTTTTCTTTGAAATATCTTGGCTTGTTTATCAAATCATGATCGTATGTAAACAAATAAGCAATACCATGTTCATTAGTAAGCTTTCCATGCCTGATTTTTTTACTAGAGAAATCACATTTATCTATTAAAATATTTTGATCAACGCACAAAGAAAAATAATGCTCTTGTTCTTTTAATAAATCAGAATATATAACAACATTATCTTTATTAATAATCTTTACAAAAGTTTTCATTTATCTAGCTCTTTACTAAATCTTTCAATTAAGCTAATAAATTCATATGGCTCAGCATCTTTTGATAGAAGAAAATCTACTTTTTGGACTGCTTCATGAAAAACATTATGAAGTTGTACGGCTGAGTATATTACAACCTTTTTATTTGGGTATTTATTTTTTATGTTCATAGCAAGTCCTAACCCTTCGTCCTTACAATCCAAGAGTTTTCCTACTCCTTGAACATCAACAAAAACAATATCACTATTTCTAATACTTTCATCATTATAAGACTTCAAATCAATAATGCTCTTAGTATTAATCCACCCTTCATTAACAAGAATCTTTACAACCTTAAATTTTGTATCATCATCAATAAATAAAATTGATATCGACCTTCTTAACTTATCTATCTCTGTATCCAGGTTATTCGTTTTTTTTAATGCATCTTCAAAACTTCCAGAAAAATTTACTGTCAAATTATTTGTAGCTGTAGCTTGCGAAGTATTTTCAATAGGTACGGGAACTGGACTTTTCTTCTTATAATTCTTATATGAAATTATTATAGCAGTAATAGTTCCTAATAACGCTAGGGGATAATACCAATTAATTTTCCAAAAATCAGTTGTATCAAATTGTAAAAGTAATGTTAACACCATAAATAATAAATTAAGTTAAACAGAAAAATACTATTAATATTTTATCAAATTCCTTAAAAATAATACAATATTTAATTATTTAATATTTTTTGAATTATAATTTCACATGCAACTAAATTCAAATATCAGAAAAATACTATTAATTATATAAAATCAATTCATCTATAAGCCATGAAAATGAACATTTTAATTGCTTTAAAACAACCATATTATGATTTTTCCAAATTCTTTTGAATCCCCATTTCCCCACAAGCTCCATTAAATTAGCTATTGAATTTGAATTTAAGGGCTAAAACGAGTAGATTCGTGTGATTGACCCTTTAATCAAAAAACTATAACATAAACAATTTTATATCTCACTGAAGTATGAATATTCACGAGTATCAAGCGAAGGAAATTCTTAAGAAATACAACGTTAAGATTGGAGAAGGTATTTATGCCGATTCGCCTGAGTCTGCAGTAGAAGCAGCAAAAAAATTAAAAGAACAGACTGGAACGGAGATTTTCGTTGTTAAAGCGCAGATTCATGCTGGTGGGCGTGGAAAGGGTAAATTTGTTGGCACTGAGCACCGTGGGGTAATGATTGCCAAGTCTTATGACGAAGTAAAAGAAAAAGCTGTACAGATGTTGGGTAACACACTTGTTACAATCCAGACGGGTCCGTCAGGTAAAGTGGTTAGCCGTTTACTGGTAGCAGCTGATGTATATCAGAAAGGCGCTTCAGAGCCTAAAGAATTATATCTCTCCATGCTGCTTGACCGTGGTACTGGCCAGGATGTAATCATCGCTTCAACTGAAGGCGGTATGGACATTGAAGAAGTTGCGCACAGCACGCCGCACCTGATCACAAAAGAATTTGTTGATCCGGCAGTAGGTCTTCAAGGTTTCCAGGCCCGTAAAATTGCATTCGGCCTGAACCTTTCAGGAACTGCATTTAAAGAAATGGTAACGTTTGTAACGCGTTTGTATACTGCATACAAAGCTTCTGATGCTGCCATGATCGAAATCAACCCGGTATTAAAAACTTCGAAAGATGAAATCTTAGCGGTTGATGCTAAAATTTCTATCGACGATAACGCTTTATACCGTCACCCGGATTTAGCTGCTTACCGTGATGTTACGGAAGAAGATCCATTGGAAGTAGAAGCTGCAGAGAGTCACTTAAACTATGTAAAACTTGACGGTAACGTTGGTTGTATGGTAAATGGTGCTGGTCTTGCAATGGCTACGATGGACGTTATTAAATTAGCTGGTGGCGAGCCTGCTAACTTCCTTGATGTTGGAGGGGGTGCAAATGCGAAGACTGTTGAAGCAGGTTTCCGTATCATCTTAAAAGATCCAAATGTAAAAGCTATCCTGATCAACGTATTTGGCGGTATCGTTCGTTGCGACCGTGTTGCGAATGGTGTGGTTGAAGCGTACAAAAACATTGGTAACATCAACATTCCGATCATTGTTCGTTTACAGGGAACAAATGCAGAAGAAGGTGCTAAAATCATCAACGAATCCGGCTTGAAAGTTCGTTCTGCGGTTATCCTGAAAGATGCTGCGAAATTAGTAACTGAAGCGCTTGCGTAATAGTTAGGTCGTTTCTCTCATTAAAAGCGTCTGGTAGTGTAAACTGTCAGGCGCTTTTTGTTTGTATTAAGTGTAAAGTTTAGAGTGTAAAGTGTAGCCGTTTGGTACAAATCATTTGTTCGATAATAAATATTAAATAATAATTACAATGGAAAATATTATTTAATAAGAGACGATTACACTATACACTATACACTTTTAACTAATCCATTATTTATTTATATTACTCTTAAAATCTTACTATCAGCTTAGTTAAAGAACAAACGACATGAAAATCGGCGATCACGTACACATAGAAGGCTACGAAGGTGTAGGCGAAATCATAGCAATAAAAGGCAACAACGCGGAAGTTGCTATGGGCATACTGAAGATGAAGGTAAAACTGGAACAGCTGAGTCCTGCCGGGGATGATGAATGGGAAGAAGATGAAGTTGAGGAAACATCCTATGAAGGCGTGGATACCAAAGCTAAAATGCAAACGTTCCAGTTTGAGCTGGACGTGCGTGGGAAAATGCGTGATGAACTTATTCCCCTACTCACAACCTGGACGGATGATGCCATTTTAATCGGTGCGACGAAGGCTAAAATTGTGCATGGCCGGGGCAATGGTGTTTTACGCGACACCGTACGTTCTTTTCTAAAGAAATACAAAGAGGTTGAAAAGCTCGAGAACGAAGAAGGCGGCTGGGGTGATGGTGTAACGCTGGTAACGTTTCGGAATTAATAGTGTTGAGTGTAAAAGTGTAATCGTTTGTTATTATAGATTTATCCATCCTATACACTTTACACTCTAAACTTTACACTTTATTTGCGTTCCCACATATAATACCCTAGATTTGCAAACCAATTTGCATCCGTAGTATAATGGATAGTATATCAGATTCCGATTCTGACGATATGGGTTCGACTCCCGTCGGGTGCACGATTCAGGACTGATCATAATGTGATCAGTCCTTCTTTTTTTCAATTGATCCTTTTTTCTTCCCCGGCACCTCTTTTTTATTCAAAATTTTGCTGGCAAAGTTTTTCATGCGGTTTCGCTTGTCTCCTTCGCCGGAAGAAAACAGTATGGCGTATTTATTCCATTCTGGATTGCTTTCAACCAAAGCCTTTCCTATACCCAGGAAAGGCACGAAAAGTACCATGCCCGATACTCCCCAGATAATAGCACCAAGCATAACTGCGGAAAGGATCATGAACGGATTAATCTCCATCTTATCTCCGATCAGTTTCGGGCGCAGGATATTTTCCTGGATCATATTCGAAAAATATAAACAGATGGTAACATAAATAACTGTTGATCCAGAGTCTTTGGTGATCCAGACAAATGATAGAATTCCGATATAAGCAATCAGGTTTCCGAGATAAGGGATAATGTTTAATATAGCCAGAAACACACTGAAGAAAATAGCGGATTTAATACCAAACAATATCAGTATGATATACGTCATGATAGCCGTTACGACAGTAAGTATCAATGTTCCCCATAAATAATTTTTAACAGATGTATGGGCCTTCTGAATAAAATTCTGAATTGTCTCCAGGCTATTTCCCGAATAGTTATTCAGAAAAAAATCTTTTACGAGTCCGCGTGCATTCAACAGAAAAAAGAGAAATACAGGGGTAAGTGCAATTGTCAGCAGATTCGCCCCTACCGTGCTGAACTGCGTTGTCAGGATACCAATCCCGCTTCGGAATGCATTTGATATGTTCTCTTTAAGATTTTCCGGATGATAAAATTCTATACCCGTTTTAGATTGAATGTACAACACAGCTGATTCAAATCCTTCTTTAATTTTGTTCAATACATTGTCATTATTCTGAATAATATGAAAAGCAGATGTTATTAAAAAATACAATACAAATACCATTACAATACAGAAACATAAAGTAACAGCCATGGATACCGCTGTCCGATTCAAGCCTTTCTTTTCAAGAAAACTGCACAGCGGATATAAAAAGCAGGCAAATAAAAATCCCCACGATACAGGGATGAGCCACGCTTTTGTAAAGATCATCGCCGCAATAATGATTACAGCAATCAAAAGGTTATGTAAGAGCCGAGAAGGCGCAACATGTTCTGTCATATAAAATAGTATTTAAACAAAGTACTCATGGCACTCTATTTAATTTAGCGAAAGAAATCGGTATTTCATTATTTTGACAAAGGAAATTCCCGGCTATAATCTTAACTGCCATACATGTTCAGAATAATTAATGTTACTGAAGATGTATAAATACAAAATCAAATATAAAAAAATCAGTGCATGGCTTCCAGTTGGCGGATACATCTGAAACACCAATACAATAAGATAAAACCAAACACACCAAAGGAACAATCAATAACCTGCCAGTAAAATGGAATCTCCCGGATCGGGCCTGCAATAAGCGCCAAGGGGAATATCATTACACATGCAATCATGCCAAACTGAATAACCCAGATGTTCCGTATGGGATCTCGCAGCGGACCAATAAAGGCAACTGCAATAACCAAATGCGCAAATGCCAGCCAATCGGTTCCATAACTGATAAATGGATAAATAGCATTCGTCGCTTTAATGGCCTCATATACCTGAACCAGCCAGCCTCTGAGAAACCATGGCAATAGCGACTTATGTGCTACTGCAATCTGCAGCTGACTCTCAATTGGAAAAGCAGTAACACCGCTTAGCACCAGGCCAGCAATAAAGCTTATGATCAGTAACCGGATCTTTTTTTCAAGTTGATTCTTATTGCTTTCTCTCATCAAAAATACCATAATATCTATTAACCAAAGTTAAAAAGATAATATCTATTTCTTGACGGTTCGTAAAATTATTGCTTGTAGCGGGTGAATACTTTTGCGATTGAATACTAATTTGTATTTTACATAATCGTTTTTTTAAGTACTTTTTTACAGCTATTATATGGAAAAACAACAACCTTATGCTCCCGGTCAGGAATACATAGAACCCAATGAAGATATTCATATTGAAAAAATAATACAGGCTTTCAAAAAACAGTTACCAAAATATTATCCGACAGGACAGGTAAAAAGAATGTTCCATCCCAAAATGCACGGACTTGTTAAAGCTGTATTTAAGGTGCCGGATGACCTGGAGGCCAAGTACCAACAAGGCATTTTTCAAAAAGGCGCTGAATACCCATGCTGGATAAGGTTTTCCAATGCTAAAAAGAAACCCGCTTCAGACATCAAAAAAGACATGCGAGGCATGGCTATTAAGCTTATCGGCGTGCGGGGTGAAAAATTACTCAATGCCCACCGCAATGATGTTACGCACGACTTCCTGCTTGTTACAAGCAAGACATTACAAACACGCTCGGTGCATGATTTTCAGAAATCATTATCAGCATTAATGAGCGGGGGCTTAAAACTTTTGTGGTATGCACTCACGCACCTTTCAGTAGTTGTGCGTTCCATCAAACAAATTTCCAAATGCAGCAACTTACTCGAAACGGAATTCTTCAGCACAACTCCTTACCGGTTTGGAGACGATGAAACAAAAGCTGTAAAATATGCAGCGATCCCGCAAGACAACCAGGCAAGTTCAATGCCGGTAAAACCCACGAAGAACTTTTTAAAGAAACGTCTGATCAGTGACCTCGCCCACTCCGATTATTACTTTGATTTCATGGTCCAGTTTCAGGAAGATCCTGTCACGATGCCGATTGAGGATCCTACAGTTGCATGGACTTCTCCTTACGTTAAAGTCGCTACGATACGCATTCCCAAACAACATTTTAATTCTGCGGCGCAGGAAAGTTACGGGGAGAAACTTTCCTTTACACCATGGCATTGCACAAAAGCTCATCAACCTATCGGCGGCGTGAACAGAGCCCGCAAAGCCGTATACATCGCCTTGTCTGATTTCAGGCACAAGCTCAACGGGAAGCACGAACACGAGCCGACAGCTATGGAATTCTTCAATTAACACATTCATATCCACTTTTTATTCAACCTAATTTTACCAATGAAAAACAATGAAAGATATATCGGCCAGGGCGGTATAACTGTAATTACAGAAATTGATCCGGCCAGGGATATCCAGGAACTATACGTTCTGCTCAATCACATCGGCGATAATATTAATACTACACCTGTGATTGATTTTGCCAGCATGAAAGGGCTGCATTTTTGTCGCTGGTTCATCATTGAAGGTTTAAAGGATGTATCGGGAAATGTATTTCCCAGCAGCCTTGTGTATGCAGCCTATTATGATGGCAGCGAAGAGGAGCATTTAATGGAACTACTTGATAAATGCCGGGACAGTATTAACATGATCTACAGTTATTGCAAAGGTTTTCCTTCCGGAACTGGAACCACTGATACTTCCATTGTTCGTTATTTTAAAAAGCACATGAGTAAAAACCAATTGCTCTGGCCTGCATACAGAGGCGGAACGGTTGAGCAGATCCTTGGCGAACAAAAAGTACGCGATGCCATTCAAACTTATTTGAATCAACGCCAGGCCGCCAACAAATTAGAAGGATTAACTGATGAAGAAATCAAGGCAGGGATCATTCATTACATACAGGCAAACCCTTCTTTAAAATGGGCACTGAAACAACGGGCTCAGCCTTCCTTCGGCTGGAAGTTCATATACTATTTTAAACTGGTTACCAAGCTGCTACTCATCGTGCTTTTATTACCGGTGCTTACTGTATTTTTTATTCCGATCTGGTGGCTGCTCCTTTCCAGAATCTTTGAAAAAAGAGACGATAAGAAAAGGAAACAAATTGTACGGACCAAAACCATTACAGACCTGCTGAACAAAGAAGACCGGGTATTCATGAATCAGCTCACTATCTACGGTAGTATAAACAAACCTTATTGGTACAGGCTTACTACGCTTAAAATAGGTTTGTGGATCTTTTCATTGAATGGTACTTACCGTTCAAACAAAGGAAAACTCAGCGGTATTGAAACCATTCACTTTGCCAACTGGAGTTTATTCAATAAAGGTAAGAATGTAATGTTCCTGAGCAATTATGACGGCGCGTGGCAGGTTTACCTGAGTGAATTCATAGACCGTTCTGCTATGGCCATGAACCTT
Source organism: Cytophaga sp. (assembly GCF_051961495.1). NCBI lineage: Bacteria > Pseudomonadati > Bacteroidota > Cytophagia > Cytophagales > Cytophagaceae > Cytophaga > Cytophaga sp. The sequence continues at coordinate 9,684 of NZ_JBQCDF010000121.1, forward strand.
ACGTTTGGTACTACAGCAAATTATCCGAAAACAAAACACCTGTTATGGGAAGGTGCTTTTGATGAACAGGCTTTCAAAACAGTTGTACGGAATAATCAATATCCTTCACAAGTATTCTATAGTACATACCCATACATTACCATGAAAAATATCCTGAACAATTCCAAGATCCGCAAAGGACTTGATGGCAGTTCAAAAGAGTCTGTTTCAGACTGGCTAAAAAGATTATAACATTTTACTCCTGTATAACTATGAATGAATCTGTAGAATTGAATGATGTGCAAGGCATCATCATCAAAGGATATGACAAATTAAAAGCAGCATCATTTTTACTGCTTGAGATTACTGATATTGCAAAATCAAAACAATGGATCTCCTCTTTACTTCCATCCATCACGCATGCCGGTATCTCTACCAAAACAATTGATTCTGCCATACAACTGGCCTTTACTTATAGCGGCGTTGCCAAAATGAATATACCTGCGGAAGGATTGACTACATTTCCGCCTGAGTTTGTTGAAGGCATGGTAACAGAGCACCGCAGCCGTATGCTGGGAGATCTCGAAGACAGTGCACCGGAAAAATGGAACTGGGGCGGAAACACCTATGATTTCGAATCCATTCATCTGCTGCTGCTGTTGTATGCAATTGATGATACAAAATTACAGCTAATATTAAACGAACAAAAAATTACGCTGGTAACTGCGGGTATAAAAATAAAATATCAATTAGATACCACAAAACTACCGAATGAAAAGGAGCACTTCGGTTTCCGCGATGGCATTGCACAACCTGTCATGCGTGGTGTTGGACATGAGAGCAAGCATGAAGCCAATCTGATCAATCCGGGAGAATTTCTTTTCGGTTATCAGAATGAATATGAAAAATACATGTTCAGTCCGACCGTAAGTCCTGAACATGACCCGCAGAATCTTTTGCAGGCAGATAAAAATAATCCGGCGTTAAAAGATGTGGGCAGAAACGGCAGTATGCTTGTATTCCGTCAGCTGGAACAAAACGTAAAAGCCTTCTGGAACATGGCTGATCAGGCAGCGAAAGAAAAAACTGCACAGCAGGATCCTACCACAGCAGAATATATCGCATCCAAAATGCTTGGTCGCTGGCCTAATGGTTCGCCACTTACAAAGTGTCCGGTGCATCCCGATCCGGCGAAAGAGACCTTCGATAACTTTGGTTATGCCGCGGATGATTATGATGGTTTTAAATGCCCGATCGGAGCACACATACGAAGAGCCAACCCACGTGATAATTTTTTGCGCGACAGTACAGGTAATAAAGAAAAAGACATTGAAAAATCGATGATGTTCATGAAGCGTTTCCGTATCCTTCGCCGCGGCAGATCCTACGGTCCTCCCCTTGTCGTATCCATGGAACCGCAAGATATAATTAACGCTGCTGAGGATCATAAAGAAAGAGGTTTGTATTTCCTTTGCTTCAACTCCAATATCGGTCGCCAGTTTGAACTGATCCAGCAGACCTGGATCAACAATCCGAAATTTGCCGGTTTGTATGAAGATCCGGATCCGATGATCGGTTATCCGGGCATTATGGGTGAAGGCGCTACTTCAACTTTCACCGAACAGGCGGTACCTGTACGTAAGCAGGTTAGAGGAATCACCCGTTTTGTAAACGTAAAAGGCGGAGCATACTTCTTTATGCCCGGACTCAAGGCGTTGAAATATTTAAGTTCAATCTGACAAAAAATAAAAAGCCGTCCCGATCCCGATCCCAATAGCTATCGGGATCGGGATCGGGGCGGCTTTATTTTAAACTGTACATCATTACAGCAAATCTTTTAAATGTCTTTTATTTGATTCAATTGTTTTCCAGACCTCATCCATCCTCCCGCTCAACATCAGTTTCGTCATAGAGGTAGCCATCCCTTTCATTTGTTCAAACGTAATCTTAGGCGGCATAGCCAGCGCATCCGCGTCGGTGATTATATTCAGTAACATAGGTCCGTTATATGAAAAAGCTTCTGTTAATGCTTCATCC